>CALMUC010000132.1 GCA_937872845.1 uncultured Lachnospiraceae bacterium
GACTTAGTTGTGGACACAAATCAAGCAACCGTATCAAAGAATGGGAAAGAGATTTTGTTGTCTGCTATGGAATATAAGTTGCTGTTAGTCTTTTTGCGTAACAAAGGTATTGTCCTTTCTCGCAGAAGATTGTTGGAGCTTTTATGGGACACTACTGGGGAGTTTATCAATGATAATACATTGACTGTCTATATGAAAAGGCTACGTGACAAAATTGAAACCAATCCGCAGGAGCCGGAAATCATAATTACCGTTCGTGGGCTTGGCTATAAGGTGGGTTGATATGGACTTTATCAGAAATAAAGAAGTTAAAAGGCAAATTGTTGTCAGCAGTATTCTTATTCTATTTTGGGGCGGCATTGGCATTATCGTTGATAGCAAAGCTGTGTGGATTGTTCTGTCGGCTATCATTTCATCCAGTGCAGTTTCCCTCTTTTTCACATATCAGAGATACAAGAAAATTGCTGATTTTAGTTTGCATATTGATAGGCTGTTACATGGAGATGAAAAAATTTCTTTTGGGCAGTTTCAAGAAGGTGAGTTATCTGTTTTACATGATGAAATATCCAAGATGACAAGACGGCTTATTGAACAGGCAGAAGCTCTGAAAATGGAGAAAGGTAATTTGGCAAATGCTTTAGCCGATATTTCACATCAATTAAAAACACCTTTGACATCGCTGAATATCCTAAATGCTTCTCTGTGTAATGAGGAACTGACTGACGAAGAAAGGTATGAGCTGATCCGCGAACAGACTATGCTCTTATCAAGAATGGAGTGGCTGATAGCCACACTTCTGAAAATATCCAAGCTGGATGCAGGAACGATTACTCTAAAGCCACAGGCGGTATACTTAAAAGATGTGGTAGAAAAAGCAATTCGTCCTCTGGAGATTGCGGCAGAATTAAAAATGCAGACAATCACGCAAGTGATTCCGGCAGAATTAAAACTATCTCTTGATACTGATTGGACTGCTGAAGCCTTGGGGAATGTAATCAAAAACTGTATCGAACATTCACCAGAGGGCAGCACTATCGAAATCAAGGCAATAGAAAGACCTCTTTTGACACAGATCATTATAGAGGATAGCGGAACAGGTTTTCAGGAAAAAGACATCCCCCATTTATTTGACCGATTTTATCAAGGAAGTGGCTCTACAATCGGTAATGCCGGTTTGGGGTTGGCTCTGGCAAAGACGATCATTGTCAATCAGGGTGGTGTCATCCAAGCGAAAAATCGGGAGTCAGGCGGTGCAAAATTTGAAATCTGCTTTTATCGGGGGACTGCTTAATGCAGCCCCTTTTTAAGTGACATTTTTGTAATGAAAAAGTAATGAAGCAGTCACTTGGCTTTGCTATACTGAATTGCAAAAATATATGGAGGAACTTTTTATGGAGATATTAAGAGTAGAGAATATCTGCAAAACCTATGAAATGGACAATGCTCCTGTCCATGCTTTGTCAGATGTTTCTTTTTCCGTCGATAAAGGAGAGTTTGTTGCAATCATTGGAGCATCTGGGTCTGGCAAGTCTACCCTGTTGCACATTTTAGGTGGTGTTGACAGACCGACTTCGGGAAAAGTATTTGTGGATGGACAGGATGTTTATGAGCAAAATGAAGATGAATTGGCTGTATTCAGAAGAAGGCAGGTTGGGCTTGTCTATCAGTTTTATAATCTGATCCCGGTTTTGACTGTCGAGGAAAATATCACGCTGCCGATTCGATTGGATGGGCGTAAAATCAATAAGGAGCGTTTGAAGGAACTGTTATCCACGCTCAAGCTGGTAAAACGTAGAAAACACCTGCCAAGTCAGTTATCCGGCGGTCAACAACAAAGAGTGGCAATCGGACGAGCGTTGATTAACGCACCTGCGATTATCCTTGCGGATGAGCCAACGGGAAATCTGGACACGGAGAACACAAGGGATATTATGAAACTTCTGCGTGAATCCAATGAAGTCTATCGCCAGACAATGATCCTGATTACCCATGACCGTGAAATCGCAATGCAGGCAGACCGTATTCTGGAAATTCAGGATGGCAGACTTGTGAGGGATGAGGTGATACGCTGATGAATATGATTTTCATGCTTACACTCAGGAATCTGTTGTCGAATAAAAAGCGTACCCTACTCACACTTTTAACCATTCTTTTGTCAATCAGTATGATAACCGCTATTCTCTGTGGGGGATGGTCGTTGGTTGATTTTTTGAAAGAGAAAGAAAAAGTGTATGGTGGCGATTATGACTACTACATGGAGGATTTGACTTGGGAGCAGGTTCAAGAGCTATATAGTCAAAACAATGTAGGCGAAGTTTCGCTTCTCCGCTTTGCCGGAAACAGTTTTTACGGGGAGAAATCCAACAGTACAATGCTCTCCGTTGGCGAGATTGACGAGAACTTTACCCAAAGATTTTCGTTAAATCAGTATTTGCTTGCAGGGCGTTTCCCGCAAGATGAAAATGAGATTGTTATTTCAGAATCTTTTTTGAAGAAAAACAACATGAATACAGAGATTGGAGATACGATTTCTTTAACTCTTGGTTCAAGAATTTGGGATGAATATAATGCCCAGCTTTCCGGGCTGACAAATTATAGGGGCGAAGAAGAAAGCTTCGTTCCAACAAAAGAGAAAGCGTATGTAGTTGTTGGTATTCTGTCAGATGTGAATGACTCAAAAATCGCAGCAAACTATAATGCCTTTGCAGGTGTTGACAAAACGGCATCCGATTTTGCTGCGTATGTCAAGGCAAAGAATTTATCCAATTCGATCTATACAGAAGCCGAAGAAGTGGCTGCGGCAGTAGACAGTCATGTAGCAAAGTTTCATTCTGAACTGTTAGTCTATCATGGAATTACCGGCGGCAAAGGAGCTGCCAAACTGATTGCTTTGGTAGTCATGGTCATTTGCCTTTTGATGGCTGCATCCGCTTCAATGATCAGCAACGCCCTCTCCATTTCCTTGCAGGAACGAATTAAGCAGATGGGAATGCTATCCAGTATTGGAGCCACAAAAGGGCAAAAACGCCTTAGCGTATATTTAGAAGCCTTCCTTTTGGGAGTGGTGAGCATACCCTTTGGATTGGTTGTTGGTATCCTGCTATCTGCTCTGTTATTAAGTGTGGTCAGGGCAGCTTTTGGAGAAACATTCACTTTTGGCATCGTAGAACTGTCCTTGAAGGTAAACGGATTGATCCTGCTCGTCAGCGGATTATCCGGCATTGCTTCTTTGTACTTCGGAAGTAGAAAGCCTGTGAAGCAAGCAGCTAAAATTACAGTTATTGAAGCGATCCGCCAGTCTAACAATGCGGTATCAAGAAAGAAATTCCGTGACGGAAAAATCGTTTCTTTGGTTTTTGGCATTTATGGTTCGCTGGCAGCTAAAAATATTAAGCGTAATCCAAAACGCTTCCGAGCAATTACTGGCTCTATTTTCTTGTCGGTGGTAATTGCCCTTTCCTTATACAGTTTGTCTGATTTTATGCTTTATCAGACATCCTTGGACATGAAGGAGGACGGTTCCTGTTATACTGATGTGATTTCGACGATTCAATACAAAGATATTCCTACCGCAATCGGGGCATTATCGGATGAAAATATCACTGCGGATGTTTCCTATTCTTTTCAGCGATATATGACCGCTGAATTTTCGCAGGAACAAATCAATCCTGATATGCAAGGATATTTTATCAATGGTACGAAAGCAGAGGTATATGTCGTAGGATTGGACGAAGAACATTTTGTCTCTTTTTGCGATGAAAATGGATTCAGTCTGGATGTGACAAATTTCAATCATGGAATTTTGCTCAATCAGACTATGGGATACTATAATTCGGCACAAAATCGGGTAATTGCAGGCTCACCGTTTCTTATTGAACCGGGAACAGAAATCATTCCGCTGGGGGCATCCGAGGATGCCTTGCCGATTATCGTGGAAGAAATCGTTTCAGAAGAAAATGCAAATATCCAATCCATGTTTGTGAGAGATCGAGCTGTCCTCATCGTGCCTTTAAGTTATTTTAACTTGCTGATAGATGATAACGCCTATGTGGAAATGAGAATACAGACAGCACAGCATAAAGAAGCAATGGAATGTCTGGCTGACAGAGGATTTCCGCAAACTGTGGACATTGCAGCCGCAACGAATAATTCCAGACAGGTATATACGATTGCAAAACTGGTAATCTGCCTGTTCTCGATCCTGATGACGGTTATTATCAGCTTGAATGTTTGTAACACTATCTCGAATACGATTCATTTGAGAAGAAGCGAATTTGCTGTTCTGCGTTCTGTTGGTATGACTGCCAAAGGATTAAAATGTACGCTATTGCTCGAAGCTGTTTTGTACGGCGTAAAAGCATTGGTTCTTGCGTTGCCTGTGAGCTTTTTGATTCATTGTGCTATCTACTACTTCATATCGTCGGGTATGACACCATTTGCTTTTTATATGAACGGCGGTATTTATGCTCTTGCAGTTATGGCTGTCGGCGCTATGGTATGTATCGCTATGCTGTTTGCTGTTAGAAGCGTATCAAAGGTGGAAATTGTAGAGGAACTGAAATTGAGCAATATGTAATCATTCAATCTAACAAAGCAACTGAAACAGAGGTAATAGAAATTGCGTAAAAAGAAACTGGTAAAGAGAGTTGCAGGCATTGCTTTGACTGTTGGTGCAGTTATACTTGCCATTGTATGTGTTGGTAAAGTAAATCGCATTCAGAACGAAAAAGATATTATTGGCACATGGAAGGATGCAAATGCTGAGGAGATATTTACCTTTCAAGAAAACGGGGAACTTGCTGTGAGTAAAGATATGCCCGATTCGGGTCTATCCTGCGGTGACGCATATTATAGTTTTTCTTACTCGGATATAATCTGTGTTACACAGGGAAATAGTAGTGTAGAATTTGAGATAGAAGTAGATCAAAACGAATTGAAAATCTTCTTCATGGGACAAGAATATCTGGAATTGGAAAAGTAATGATTACAAATAAAAGAAAACCATTGAGCCGATAATTCGCATCCTTTGCGGACTAACGGCTCTGCATATATTTTGAACGCTATTTTCAGAAACATTGTGTTTTGCAGAAAAGCCCCTTGACAAATTCCATCTCAGAAGCGTATTCTTGAAACCTATGCAAAGCAGAACGGCTTTTCCAATCTGCGCT
>CALMUC010000133.1 GCA_937872845.1 uncultured Lachnospiraceae bacterium
ATTAAGTTGAGTATTCCAGATAAGCCAAAGAGTCCAAAACAGTTATATTATAGCGGAGAAAGAGAAAAATGAGAGAAGACCAATTCCTGCGGCAGCGTCTGCAGAAAGAAATCCCGATTGAGATTTCACCTGTTTTAAGAGATTTAATAACTGTTATATTTTGTTATTAAATTCTCCGCAAACCCTTGAAAACACTGGATTTGTCACAGGTGAGTTTTCCCTTATTGTTTCCCTTGTGTTATATCGTCCCACCAGTGTTTACGAACTCTGATAAGGGCAAATACAAGGGCAAAAAAACTGATAACACATTATAGCACAAAATGAAAATGACATGGTGAACTGATTGAAACGCTTCTGATTTTTGTAAGAAATGATTGATTGAATGATAAGGAGATTTGATACAATGAGAACAATATTTGCAGAATACAATCCACAACGTAATAGTGTTGATGTTTATACCTCTGCGAGCTATATGCTCCGCATTGACTGTTGGGAAGCAGAAAAGAATTTAAAAACTACGCCTGGCTCAGATTGTGCATTAAATGCACTTGCAATTGATGAACCGCTTGAATATGTACGATTATATCTGGATGGGAATATGCAGATGTGGGTAGATGCGGAAGATTCATTGGAAATCTTTTAAAATAATCCAAACTTACGTCAGCTACCACATACATGTAAGTTGTCATCTGTTTGTGTAATCACTAAAAACATTGACTTTAAAAATCAAAGCCGCCGTTATATAAATACATGAAATTGAATCTGCTTTGCGACGGCTTTTTCTTTTACCATTTGTAAAAATAGAAATAATCAATATAGTTCAGGCACTTTTCTTTTAAAGATAAGTAGTGTAGCAATGACGGTAACAATAGCAACTAAGATAACTTGCATTATGGACTCCTGATTGGTTGTGTTTTTGGTGATAATAACTTGCCGTAACACAATAACAATCAAAGAAGTAACGATTGTTGCAGGAACAGATTTTCTGATCATGCCAATAATAAATGACCACAGAGACAGCACCATACATATAATCACAGTGGTTATTGCCATTGGTATCCATGTTCGGAGCATTGATGGTTGAAATGTTCCCTCCAGCATATTAAAGGATTTATCCGCAAATATAATATAACTGCTACAACAGATATATCCAATCGTCATTGAAATCGCTGTATAAACCATGATTATAGTTAATTTGCTGGCAATCAATTTTATTCTGTTTAAAGGATAAGAAAACATAATCGTAATTGTTCGATGATTATATTCTCCAATAACCAGCTTTGCCGTTAAGACCGACGAGTACACAAGAAAAATGAATGACATCAATAAGCCAATGACAAGGTATGTGCTTTCAAATGTGTCTTTGACCTGTTTGGGGTCTGTCATGCTATCCCATAAAGATATTGTAATGAAAAGGATGCTGAAAAGAATTGCGGCAAACATAAAGATAATATTTTGTGCAATACCAAATTTTTTCAGTTCCAGTTTGATCAAATGTGTCATCTCATTTTTCCTCCTCTGTAAGCTGGAAAAAGAAATCTTCCAGTGTGTCTTGCTTGCGTCCCATGCTCTCCAAACCAATCCCGTTCTCAATGATGGCTTTTGACAGAGCTTTACCTGAAATATCAGAATCATAAATGTGGATAAATTCTTTATCTAATACACTAAAATTCGTGATTCTCATGTTTTCAAGCAGTGCAGCAACACGAGTCACATCGTCAACCTGCAAGCTGATATAATCTGTTTGATGCTTATGGATTTCTTCGATAGGTAATTCTGTTAAGAGTTTTCCGTGTTGAATAATTCCAATCGTATCAGCAAGAAGATCCACTTCGGATAGAATGTGGCTGGATATAAAAATAGTTGTTCCATCTTCTTGATTTAGCCGTTGAAAAAGGGTTCGCATTTCACGAATACCCTCAGGGTCTAAAGCATTGATCGGTTCGTCTAAAATCAAAAATTCTGGCTTTGCCAGAATAGCTCTTGCAATAGCAAGTCGTTGTTTCATACCCAACGAGTAATGACAAACTTGTTTTTTCTCGACATTCTGCAAGTCCACCAAATGCAAAACCTCATCGATTCGTTCCTTGTTGGGAAATCCCATATACTCACAGTGCAGCTCTAAGTTTTGTCTGGCAGTCATTTTATCGTAAAAGTATGGATTCTCAATAATAGAACCAACCTTTTTGAATATTTCATAACTGTGACTGGTAACTTTTTCGCCTAAAAGCTGAACCTCTCCAGCATCTGGCTGGATAAGACTCAAAATCATTTTCATAACCGTGCTTTTTCCTGCGCCGTTTGGACCAACAAAGCCATATATTGCCCCTTTAGATATATGCATATTTACATCGTCTACAACAATATTATCTTTGTAGGCTTTTCGCAAACCTACGGTTTCCATAATATAATCCATTTTGTGTGCCTCCTTTATAGCTGCCATTATACAAAATGGACTTCTCTTTTCTCTGTCATAAATCTAACGATTTTCTAACTTTTTCAAGATGATTGAGAAAATAGTTTGCTCATTTTGTACACTATAAACTTCTAAGTCTGCCCCAATTTGTTCAGCAAGACATTTTGAAATTGAAAGCCCCAAACCACTGCCGGAAGTTTTTCGGGCTGTTGTATAATTCCTTTCAAAGATCTGTTTTTGCTGCTGTGGTGATATCCCATCTCCTCGATCTTCTATTTCAATAATGTTTTTTCCATTTGATGTGGTGAGCCTTAAAGAAATATACTTACCATCACCACCATGTCGGATGGCATTGTCTATCAGATTTTTTAAAATGCGTTGTAACGCCTCGTTATCTGTATAGGCAAAAATCGGTGTATCCGGTATCTGAATATTGACTTCAAATTGTTTCTGTTCAAGAAGGTCATAGTAGTCCAAAATTGTATCTTGGCAAATCCTTGATATATTTTCCTTTTTCATTTTAATAGAAAAATCTCCAGAAGTTATTTTAGACATTGTAAAATAGTCGTTAATTGTTGAGATTAAATCATCAGCCTTTTGGTCTATTTTAACAGCCATAGCATGAACATTTTCAGATGCAGAGTAAGTGTTTGTTATATTGGAAAGCATTTCACTATTTCCTTTTAGAACAGTGAGTGGAGTTCGGATGTCGTGAGAGATGTTTGTAAGGACTTTCGCCATTGCCTGTTTACTCTGCTCAAATTGTGACTTTTTTGTATAAAAATCCTGAAGCAGCTTATTAAGTGCAGCGCTTAATTTCTTGATACTATCATTATCTGTAGGTATAAGTACAAAGCCATTTTCAGAAATGACAGAAATAGTATCAAGCCTACTTGTAATATAATCAATTTCTCGTACTAATTTTTTATGCTGTATCTGTTGCCAGATCAATATAAAAACCATAACAAATGAAAGAACCACAAATAAAATCATCATCTATTTCTCCTCCATCTTATATCCAATGCCCCATAAAGTTTTAACATAGGCTGTACTGTCTTCTGCATTGCTCTTCAATTTCAAGCGAAGACGATTGATGTGTGTATTCAACACATTTTCATTTCCAAAATATGGTTCTTTCCAAATCAGTTCATATAGCCTTTCCTTTGAATAAGCCTGCCCCGGATGGCTTGCTAAAATGTATAAAATTTGAAATTCAATTGGCGTTAAATCTATGGTTACTCCTTTGCGCTGAACCATGTGACTATGAGGGTCGATTTCTATATCTTTAATTTTGATAATAGAATTATTCGGTAACGCCTGGTAGGTTCTTGCTCGTCTGATGTTAGCCTTTATTCTAGCAGTAAGCTCAATGAGTGAAAAAGGTTTTACCACATAATCATCAGCACCCAAATTCAATCCTAATGATTTGTCTATATCATTGTCTTTAGCAGTAATAATAATAATTGGTATCTTGCTGACTTTACGAATTATCTTAATAATCTCCATCCCGCTTATATCCGGTAACATAAGATCAATAAGCGCAAGCGCATATTCATCATAGCTTGTAATTTTCTGGATAGCTGACATACCATCATTAAAAGCTGTCACTTCAAATTCTCCTGATAAATAATCGTTTATCATTCCTCTTATTTCTTTATCATCTTCAATCAATATTATCTTGTTTTCTATCATGATTACTCCTTGATTTTTTATTCTTCCGTCAATAGGTTTTTCTGCATCTTTTTTTCTCAACCAAATGGTTGTCTTTTTTACTTCTACCAAAACATTATAGTTCCCTTGCTCGGACAAAACAAGTTATCCACTTTCATTCATTCACAGAATCTGTATATCGACATAATCAGTCTTTTTATCTTGCATCATGAAATGACCAATTATGCCGATTTATTGTTTAACAGTTTTAGGCATGGTATAGTATGTTTTAGTAATATCCCCTTGTTTCCCGCCAGCCTTTCACATACCATCTTATCACGACATATATTACCTGTACCAATAACAATAGAAACAGTAGATTGACTGGTAATATTGTCCTTATCCAATCTGCGAAATAGATTGCTATTGCCATACTTACGAGTATCACCATTATGGTAATCATATCCCAACAGTATTTCTTATATAGCCCTGCAA
>CALMUC010000134.1 GCA_937872845.1 uncultured Lachnospiraceae bacterium
CTCTTCCGATCTGATGTACCTGGCGGACTCAACAAAATCCTTGAATACTTCACAACCGCAGGTGTAAACGTTGAATATATGTATGCATTTATGGATCGTTCAGTAAATGATGCATACATGATTTTCAGGGTTGAGAATACATCAGCTGCAGAAGCCGCTCTTGCAGGCAAAAATATTCGTTTTGTAAGTCAGGAAGAAATTTCAGAATTATAAAAATATATAAAACTTGACACAAAATATTTGAACAGAATCAAGCTGCAATGTTCACGTTTTTTTGCTCATCTATAGTGCAGTTTTCAGACTTGTCATCACGACTATAGAATAGCTCATTTTTCATTCTTTCCCAAACACTCTCGCATCTGGCGTTGTCATGACATCTTCTGCCTGCGCTGTCCATGCTGTTGAATGATTCGGTAGTTGCATTACATCCAGACCCTTCAACAGCATCTAATGTTGTAAAATATTCAGTACCATTTGGTTCACCGCGGTAAAGAATATCGCCTTTATGCATATTCATATCTACATAATTATCCACTCCTGGATAATCTTCCTTATCTTGCCAGCTTTGAGCAGTCTTTGCAGAGCTTTTTAACTGTATACCGCCCATGATTCCACCTGATAGTGCTCCGGAAAAATATTATTGCACAACAGTTACCAATTCCCATTCAAACAATAAAGGATCAAATTCAAACTTCCAATCGTTTCTCCCATATTTATCAATTGAACCAGAAATTTGTTCACAAATAACAGACAGCGGAGATGCACTAAAAATCCTTGAAAACTTATATCCTGAGGGAGATTGTATCTTAGAAAGTTCTCTACCAATATTGTCAATTTTTATCAATTGAAATTCTGTCATGATGAAATATACCGGCGATAATACGCGTACATCTCGAAGACCTGAATAATGCATGTCGACAAGGGAATCAGAAAAAACGCTAACATCCCCTGAATCATTATACCAGATTATATTTTTCCCTTTAGTAGAAATCACTCTATGAGATGAATATCCACCGTTGTATATTTCAATAAAAATGTAGTCATCAGATGCATAAGCAAAAGCTCGACCAACAGAATCAATTTTATATTCATATTTAATATTTTTTATTTTCCAACGCATAATATTCGTTGAATTATCAATTGCAATATTCATTATTATCCTCTTAATCTGAAAATTTTAGTGCAATTTCTGTCAAGTACCATATTAAAGGTATTTCCTTCTTTAAGTGTGTAATATTTTGATCAGAATCAGACCGGCTTTTAATTATTATACCTGTTTACAATTGGTGAAATGACATAAACTTTCTGCATTTTCTCCAAGAATCTCTGATTTTTCTTTTTCAGAAACAGGAAGTTTTTTTATGAATGCAATATCATTTTCAGGATTTCCCCAAGGACTGTCTGTCCCAAAAATAATTCTCTCTGCTCCAAATGCATTAAGCAATTTTATGAATTCATCTTGTGTCAAAAGTTCTAACTCTTCTGTTTTATAATATCCATCATCCAAAGGTGTAAGTTTACCTGTTGAAAATGATGTATCCAAATATACATTTGTATCTGCCAGATATTCAGGAACCTCATCCCAGTTCTTCCATCCACCCATATGTGCTGCTACAAATTTGAAATCTCCGATTTCATCTATTACATGACGTATCATTTTAGGTGAACATTTTACAGAATCCAGAAATCCTATATCTATACCTCCATGAGTCAGAACAATCAGTCCAAGTTCTGCTGCTTTTTCGATGATTCTGAGAAACCGTATGTCATCAATATTCACACCCTGGTACACCGGATGAATCTTTATTCCTCGAAATCCCATTTCTTTAATCCTGTTAAGTTCAGCTTTATAATCTTTAAAATCAGGATGTATTGCTGCAAATGATACTGCACCGCGTCTTTCATATATATCATTATTTTCTCTGGCCTTATTATTAATTGAAATAACTTGCTCCGGAGTCGTTGCCACAGGCTGGATTACCGATATATCTATTCCATCTGCCCTCTCCTTCATGATAAGTGACTCAAGTGTACCATCTGAAAATGGTTCTGTATGAGAATTATGCTTAAGCTTATCAAGTGCTCTCTTGGCAATTTTATCTGGAAAAACATGTGTATGAAAGTCTACAATCATCAATCTTTCCTTCTTTCAATAGCTCTATTACATCCGCAGCGTGACTTAATTGCTCTGATTAAAAATGCAAACCCCAGTGCCGCCCCCGGAATCATCAGTGCCCAGATTATACTCATAAAAACAGGCTGTTCATAAACATATAAAAACGGATATGGTCCATGAACAATATGTATAACATTTAAAATCACAAGACATATAGCATAGACAATAGTTGGAATTACTGCAATAAAAACCATCCTTATACTTTGCCGTTTTCTATTCTCAAATATTACAAATGATATAATCGAAATCATCGGACAAAGTAAATGATAGAAGATATTTGCACCCTCAAAATAAAGCCATAAATAAGTTTTTACTCCATACATCGGTCCTAAAACAAAAGTGACAACCATAAAAGTAAGAGTCAGACAAACTGTTGCACTAAAGCGCAGATTTTTTACATAATCAGGCTTTTCATTTTTCTTTCCATATATGATATATATAAAACTCACAATCATACTAAAAATATTGCTGTCCTGGGTATAATACAGAAAAATACTGCCTGGTGACATTTTCAAAATACTTATAATCAGACCAGCCAACCCGAATACAAACAAAATGGCATTCAGCAAATACGCAATATTTTCCCGTCTTTTTTCTATACCGGTTTTATCCTCGATACCATTGCTTTCTGTTATTAATTTGCCTTTTATATTACCATCACTTTTTAAATGATTTTTTATTTTTGCCATATATTTTTTATTTTGCAATATCTGCCCAGCTTTCAAATTTTGAATACCTCTCAAGCTCTGAAATTGTAAGTTTTACAGCACTATTTTCACTTCCAGCCGCAGGATACACAACATCATATTTTTTCAATGAATTATCAAGATAAACTTTCACTCCTTCGTTGATTGCAAATGGGCATACCCCGCCAGGTGCATGTCCGATATATCCCTCAACCTTTTCAAATGGAATCATAGACGCTTTCTGATGAAAAAAATCTTTAAACTTATGGTTATCAACCCTTGAACATCCTGACATCAGAATCAGAACAGGACTATCATCAACAAGAAATGCCAGCGATTTTGCAATCTGATCCGCCTCTATTCCAAATGCCGCTGCTGCAAGTTCAACTGTTGCAGAAGATTCATCTGACTCCAGAATTTTTATATCTGATCCTTTAAAATATTCTCTTACCTTTTTTATAGACATGACATCACTTCACCTCTTTATCATGCAAAATATTATCAATTATTCAAAATATTGCTGTCATTTATTGCCTCAATTGCTTTTTTTATTTTTTCCGGCGGCATCGTAAGTGCAAATCTTACATATCCCTCACCAAGCGGTCCAAAACTTGAACCCGGAGTACAAATAACGCCTGACTTTTCCATAAGATCAATACAAAACTCCATACTTGTTTTATATTTCTTCGGAACCGGTGCCCATACAAACATGCTGCCATGTGAATCAGGGCAGTCCCATCCTATACTGCGAAGTCCTTTACAGAGTGTATCACGTCTTTCCTCGTACTTATTGCATTGAACTTCAACCATATCTGTAGGGCCTTTCAAAGCTGCAATTGCAGCTTTCTGAAGAGGAATAAACATTCCAAAATCAATCTGCCCGCGAAGCTTCTTGAATGCAGCTATAATATCAGGTCTTCCTATAAGGAAACTTGTTCTTGCTCCTGTAAGATTAAAACTCTTTGAGAGTGAAAAAAACTCACATCCGACAAGATCTGCTTCTGGCGTCTCAAGAAAACTTCCGCCACGAACACCATCAAATATAATATCGCTATACGCATTATCATGTAAAATGATTACATCATACTTCTTTGCAAATGCGACAAGCTTCTTATATGTATCTGTACCTGCTACCGACCCTGTAGGATTTGAAGGAAGCGAAACAACCATGTATTTGGCTTTCTTTGCAATTTCTTCTGGTATATCTTCTACCATTGGAAGAAAATCAGTCTCCTTTGTCATAGGGTAGTACCACGGAATTGCACCAGCCATTTTTGCTCCGGCAATAAATACTGGATAACATGGTGTTGGAAGAATTACTGTATCCCCGGGATTGCAAAGTACCATCCCTATATGTCCCATACCTTCTTCTGTTCCATAACAACTGGCAATCATATCCCTTGTCAATGTAACTCCAAAACGTTTTTTATAATAAAAAATAACTGCATCCAGAAGTTCTGTCATATCCCTGAGCGCATATTTCCAATTTTCAGGATTCTCAGCTGCTTCAATAAGTGCATTTTTTATATGCTCAGGAACAGGAAAATCAGGTGTACCAACGCTCAGATTATAAACTGTTTTCCCTTCCTTTTCGAGTGCTATTCTTTTTTCATTCAAAGCTGCAAATATTTCATTTCCAAAACTTTCAACTGTTCTGCTGAATTCCATGATTTTCCCTTTCCGTCTCCTCAGTGCTGTTTTATTTTTACTGATTCATATTATAATTTACCTGCAATACTTATTATTGCTTCTGCATATATTTTCGCAGCTTTTACAAGATTTGCAACCTCCATACATTCATCTGCCCCATGCATATGTGTATCTGTTTCAGGCATTACTGCACCAAAAGCAACTCCATTTTCAATATCATGCACATAAGTCCCACCGCCGATCGCTATGCATCTGCCACCTTCTCCCGTTACATCCTCATATGCCGAAAGAAGTTTTCTGACAAATTCACTATCTTTTGAAACAACATGTGGCGGAATCATTCCCTGAGTCTCCCAGATAAAACCTGCTGATTTAATAGCCTCCCCTGCAATATCCTCACAATTTTCCTTATTAGCTGAAACCGGAGTCCTTGCATCAAAATAAAATTCTGCATGTTCTTCATCCATATGGTAAATATCAAGTGTGCACGTCAGTTCATGTGAGTCTGAATCTCCCATTTTTATTCCAAGTCCTGAACCATCTGTCACACCATATGGGAAAAGTTCTATAACCTTTCTAGAAATATCTGCCATTTCACATGATGCGAGTGGCAGCATCTGTACAAACATCAGTGCTGCAAGTCCTGCATTTATACCATCTTCCGGAATTGACGCATGTGCCGCTTTACCAATAACAGTTATCTCACATATTGATGCTGCTTCATCTGTTAATGTTGTTTTGCCTGTCACATCATAACTCATTTTTACGCCGCATATTTTTTCGATTTTTTTCATAAATGGTTCAGCCACGTACTCAGAAAGTCCTTCAAACCTGATTACTGCGCGTTCCGGAACTGCGTTAACTGCCACTCCGGCTTCAAGTGAAATCACTCTTGGGACGGACTCATTTTTATTAAAATTCTTTTTCAGACATCCCCTGAACTGTCCCTTCTCGATATTTATAACAGGAAACTCAGCATCCGGTGAAAATGTAAATGGTGCAGGAGATTCCTCTGCATAATAGTGTTTGATATCAAGTGACCCGGTTTCCTCATCCGAGCCAATTATAACACGCACATTTCCATCAAGTTCTACTCCCATTTCCTTGACAGCCCTGAGCGCATAAAGTGCTGCAAGAAGTGGTCCTTTATCATCACTTACACCGCGCCCATAAAGATACCCATCCTTCTCGATAACGTGAAAAGGATCAGTAACAGTCCAGCCGCTACCGCCAGGAACGACATCTACATGTCCCAAAATATCAAGACATGGCGGAAGATTTGTATCAAAATCTGCTGTACATACATAATTATTATAATTCTTCACATGAAACCCATACGAATCAGCAAGAAAAGCTGCCATTTTTAATGCTTTATATGCTCCCTCTCCAAATGGCATGTCACCACACGGTTCACCATTTACAGATTCTACCCGGCAAAGTTTCTTCACATCTTGTATAAATTCATCAACATGATCATCAATCCAGTCATTTACAAAAATATTCATAAATAAAACCTTTCATTCAATATTATAAATTCACTATACCATTTTACAAAATCAGCCCTTTTATTATAGCTTGATACAATATAAATCATACTCTTGTTTTTTTATTATGCCTAATAAAAAAATAAGCATCCAGATTTCCGGATACTTATTTTTTATAACATCAGACTATTTCATACAAATTTATAAAGTATTTCTATTTTATTATATTTTTCACAGCTTCATGAATTTTTTCTGCAATATATGAATTATTCATTGTATAAAGATGTATTCCATTTACGCCATTTGCAATAAGATCTACAATCTGGTCTATTGCATATGAAATTCCTGCATCACGCATAGCAATTTTGTCATCTCCATACTTATTCATCATTGTCAAAAACTTTGGTGGAATTGATGCTCCGCACAGTGTTGCCATCCTCTTTATCTGCTTTGAATTTACTACCGGCATAATTCCAGCTTCAACCGGTACAGATATTCCGGCTTTTTGAGTTTTATCCATGAATGAATAAAAATATGAATTATCCAGAAAAAGCTGAGTGATTAAGCCATCTGCTCCTGCATCCACCTTGGTTTTTAAATGTCTTATATCTTCATCCTGACATTTACTTTCTATATGTCCCTCAGGATAACATGCTGCCAATATATTAAAATCACTTTTTTCTTTTATAAATGAAATCAAATCACTTGCGTATCTGAAATCTCCATTTTTTATACAGTCTTCAGGAATATCTCCACGAAGTGCAAGAATATTTTTTATATCTAAAATCTTTAATTCATTCAGTTTATCAGATATCTCATCTTTAGTAAGACCAACACATGACAAATGTGCAACACTCTCAATCCCATATTTCTTTTTTATATCTGATGCAATCTGAAATGTACGGCTGCTGTTATTTTTCCCGCTTGCTCCATAAGTCACACTAATAAAATCAGGTTCTAATTTCTTTACATTATCAAGTGTACTATAAATTGTATCTATCGGAGCATCAGGTTTAGGAGGAAATATTTCAAGTGAAAACATCACTTTTTCTTTATTAAATTTCATATTTTCATACTCTTTCATACATAATTCCTAATAAATTCTCATTAAAATCTTCTTATTCATGTCACTATTATTTTAATTTTTCTTTTCTTAGCTCTCTGGCTGCCGCTACAAGATTTTTCAGACTGGCTGTAGTTTCACTTACACCTCTTGTCTTAAGTCCACAATCAGGATTTACCCACAATTTTTCTGCATCAATTTTTTCAAGCATTTTTTTCAGTGAATTTTTTATTTCCTCCGCAGATGGAACTCGCGGTGAATGAATGTCGTAAACTCCAGGGCCTACTTCTGTTTTGAAATTATTTTCCTTTAATGAATCCAGTATCTGAAGATCAGATCTTGATGCCTCAAACGTAATTACATCAGCATCCATATCATCAATTGCTTTTATGATATCGGAAAATTCGCTGTAACACATATGCGTATGTATCTGAGTTTCTTTTCTTACGCCACTATGTACAAGTCTGAATGCCGGAATAGCAAAATCAAGATATTCACTATACCAGTCAGATTTACGAAGTGGTAATTTTTCACGAAGTGCAGCTTCATCCACCTGGATTATTTTTATTCCATTTGCTTCAAGATCCATAACTTCATCCCTGATTGCAAGTGCAATCTGATAAATGCTTTCCTTTATTGATATATCCTCACGCGGAAAAGACCAGTTAAAAATTGTTACAGGTCCGGTAAGCATGCCTTTCATAGGTTTATCTGTAAGACTCTGCGCATAAACTGACCATTTCACAGTCATTGGTTTCTTTCTGGAAACATCTCCCCAGATAACAGGCGGTTTGACACATCTTGTACCATATGACTGTACCCATGCATTTTCAGTGAAAATATATCCACTTAAATGTTCACCAAAATACTCGACCATATCATTTCTCTCGTATTCTCCATGAACCAGTACATCAAGGCCTATTTCTTCCTGTAATTTCACACATTCAGCTATTTTTTCACAATTAAACGCCTTATATTCCTCTTCTGTAACCTTTCCTGTTCTGAATGCCTTACGAACCCCTTTTACATCTGCCGTCTGTGGAAATGAGCCAATAGTAGTTGTTGGAAAAAGCGGAAGTTTAAACTCTTCTTTTTGAATTTTTTCCCTTTCTTTGAATTCAGGAAAGCGGACAAAATCACTTTCTTTTATTTCACTTACTCTATTTCTGACTGCCTTATCTTCAGAATTCACTCTGTTTTCAAAAAGTGCATCATTCAAAATGAAACTTTCTGTCCCGATATAATTACTTATTTCTGAAAGTTCTTTTAATTCTTTTAATTCAACAAGCTTTTCTTCTGCAAATGCAAAATGTTTTGCATAGTCATAATTTATTTTTTTCTCATTTTTTAAAGTATATGGAACATGAAGAAGTGAGCACGATGTACTGATAACAGTATTGATGCCTTTTGTTTTTAATTCTGAAATGACAGACAATGATTTTTTATAATTGTTGCGCCAGATATTTTTTCCATTCACAATTCCGGCAAAAAGAATTTTTTTATCTGGAAATCCATACTTCTCAATTTGTGCCTTTGTACATTTTCCTTCAATAAAATCAAGTCCTATTCCATCAAAATTCATATTTATTAACTTTTCATATATATCACGTACATCACCAAAATATGTCTGAAGAAGCACTTTTACTTTGCCCTTTTTCTTTAGTACGGAATCATAAATTCTTTCAAAAAGTGCTATATCTTTATCATCAAGATCATGAACAATATATGGTTCATCAAACTGTACCCACTCCAGATCAGTCTGTCCGATAATGTCAAGGTATTCTGAATACACTCGTATCAGATCATTTATGGTTCTTTCTTCCAAGTCATTTATGTCATTATTTCCTGTGTACCTAATAAGTTTAAGCAACGTAAATGGTCCGATAATCACTGATTTCGTATTAATTCCATAT
>CALMUC010000135.1 GCA_937872845.1 uncultured Lachnospiraceae bacterium
CTTGTTTCGTCATACCAGATGGAATCTGATATCGTGGATCTACGCCTGCCCGCTCAATTTCCTCTCTCAGCTCCCCAAGTGTGACCTCCGGCTCAACACCGAGCACTTCGTTCAAATTTGCATTTGCATCTGCATCCACCGCCAGGACCGGACGTTTTCCGCTTTCACATAAATACTGGATCAACAATCCACAAAGAGTTGTTTTTCCTACGCCACCTTTTCCTGATACTGCAATTACATGTCCCATATTTTTCCTCCTAAAATTCTGAACAATCTGTTGACTTTTTCTTTAAACCTCATTATAGTTGTTACTATATAAATTACAATAATCAGTCTGTGAGATTTGTATGGTTACTCAACACATCAGAAAAATTGTTGAGGAATCATATGATACCAAATAATACAGGAGTATATAATGTCAGAAAAAACGAGAAAACAAGATCGCCGTACCCGCTATACCAGACAAACCATAAAAGATACGTTCTTAGAATTGTTAAAGCAGAAAAGTTTTACGAAAATTACAGTTACAGAGATCTGCAAAAATGCTGAAATCAACCGTGGCACTTTTTATCTTCATTACTACGATATCCATGATGTATTATCAGATATTTTTAATGATATGACTCAGGATATGTTAACAACTGTAGATCATTTATTCTGTCTAAATCAAAAAAGCTGTTCTTATCCGTTATGTCAGAAAATACAGATGGAATCACAATACAGGGCACTGTTTCTGGATGATGCAATTGCCCCTATTCTTCTGGAAAAAATAGCAGAAAATACAAAAGAAGGCTATGTGACCTGGCTTATGTCACACAGCCTCCTGACCTTTGAACAGGCAGAATCGGTTTTTTATTTTCAAATGAATGGCTGCCTTTCCATCAACAGACTGATGCTCCGCAATCACTGTAATGACTGGAAACAGATTCAGACAGTAATCGACAAATTTATCAAATCCGGGCTGGAAAGTTTTCTGATTCATGATCAGAGAGAAGAAAATGCTTCCGATAATTTTTGCAGCAAAATTTCTCCAACTGTTACCGCATCTTCTACACTCAGATAATGATCGGCATGATCCTGAAGAAATATTTTGCCAGATGCAGGAAATTCTTCATCTGCAAACCATATCTTTAAAGTTACCGGATATCTTGGCAGAACTGGAAAAACAGCACACAGATCCGCCTTTGTCTCTGTGAATTCTGCACCCAGGTTTTTACATGCTTTCTGAATTTTCTCAGGATCTTTATCCTGCAAAAGCTTTTCCAGTTTCTGCTCTGCAGTCCGGTCAAACTTGGTTCCCCGTATCAATCCATCTTTCAGGTTACCAAAAGTAATGAGCTTCTGTGAGCCTTCTGTGCCATCGGCCATATCCAGATAATGCAACAACGTCAGATAATGCCATTCATCTATGTCTGAGTTAATATAGAATTCAGGAAGTTGAATTTCAATCGTTTCATAAAAACTCATTATCTCAAGTACATTCCGGCTGCTATGAAAAACAGCCCCGCTTTTTGCAGCAATCTCCTCTCCGGAACGATTTTGCAGCCGTTTTACTGCTGCCTGCAACATTTCCTGAAATGCACGATTTTCTGTTTGATTTTTGTATTCCATAAGTTCTCCTTTGTGAACATTTATAGTATCTGTGTTGACTTTTCCTTTAATCTCCATTATAGTTGTAATTATATTATTTACAATCATCAAAATGCTAAAAAATGTACAGTTTATTAACACATAAAAAAGAA
>CALMUC010000136.1 GCA_937872845.1 uncultured Lachnospiraceae bacterium
TATTGTTGTTAGCAAAGACAATGATGTTCTCGCAGGAGATGCTGTAAAGAATGCTTCTGTTAAGGCTTCTGTTGTTAAAACTGCAAGATCCAAGAAGGTAACTGTTTATAAGTTTAAGCCAAAGACAGGTTATCATAAGAAAAATGGACATAGACAGTCATTTACAGAAGTAAAGATTGAAGCTATAAATGCTTAAGGAATTTAGAAGATGATTAAGGCAACATTTTATCGGCGAGATGGATACCCTTATGGATTTCAGGTAACTGGACATGCTGAATATGCTGAAGAGGGTAAAGACATTGTTTGCAGTGCGGTTTCTGCACTTGTTGAGAACACAATCAATTCTCTTGAGACATTTACGTCAGACAGCATTGTATCACGTGTTGATGAGGATGGTTCAGTAAGAGTAAAGATCAGGGGAGAAGTCAGTCCGGAAAGTGAGTTGTTACTTAAATCACTTCGTCTGGGTCTCTGTAAAATATATGATCAGTACGGAGACGATTATATTACTGTATTTTTAAGGGAGGTAAAGTCATGATAGAGATGAATTTACAGCTCTTCGCTCATAAGAAGGGAATGGGATCTACAAAGAATGGTCGAGATTCCGAATCTAAGAGACTTGGAGCTAAAAGAGCAGACGGACAGTTTGTAAAGGCTGGAAATATTCTTTACAGACAGCGTGGAACAAAGATCCATCCGGGACTTAATGTAGGACGTGGCGGTGACGATACGCTTTTCGCATTATCAGATGGAGTTGTCAGATTCGAAAGACTTGGTAAGGACAGAAAACAGGTTTCTATTTACCCGGTTGCATAATCGATTCAGATAATGAAAAAACGGAAATGGGCTTTGTGATGTAATTCACGAAGCCCTTTTTTATTTATATGTACTTTTATAAGAATGAAAGCAGGTAATTATATGTTTGCAGATCAGGCTAAAATTTATGTTCGTTCAGGAAAAGGTGGGGATGGACATGTGTCGTTTCGCAGAGAACTTTATGTTCCAAATGGTGGTCCGGATGGCGGAGATGGAGGAAAGGGCGGAGATGTGATTTTTGTTGTAGATCCCGGAATTAATACTCTTGAAGAACTTCGTGATCATGTAAAATTTAAAGCAACAGATGGAGAAGAAGGCGGTAAAAAGAAATGCCACGGTAAAGATGGCATTGATGTAATAATTAAAGTCCCCGCCGGAACAGTTATAAAAGATTATGACAGTGGTAAAGTCATTCTTGACATGGGTGATGACTTGAAACCAGTTGTATTCATTCATGGTGGGAATGGTGGAAAAGGAAATCAACATTATGCAACTGCAGCTATGCAGGCACCCAAATATGCACAGCCTGGACAGGCCGCAATTGAAAGAACACTTATTTGTGAACTGAAAATGATAGCAGATGTAGGACTTGTAGGTTTTCCAAGTGTTGGCAAATCAACACTTTTGGCACATGTCTCAAATGCGAGACCTAAGATAGCAGATTATCATTTTACAACATTAATTCCAAATCTTGGAGTAGTTTCTATTGATCATCAAAGAAGCTTTGTCATGGCTGATATTCCGGGAATTATTGAAGGGGCATCAGATGGAATAGGATTAGGACTGGACTTTTTGAAACATATTGAGAGAACTCGTGTTATTTTACATGTTATAGATGCTGCATCTGTAGAAGGAAGAGATCCTATAGATGATGTAAATACAATTAATGATGAACTGAAAAAATATAGTGAAGATATACTGAAACGTCCAACGATTATTGTTGCTAATAAACTTGACGTACTTTCAAAAGATGAACAAAAAAGTGTGCTTCAGAAATTAAAAAATAAATATGAACCAGATATTCCTGTTATGCCTATTTCAGCCGTTACGGGAGATGGTGTAAATGAACTTTTAAATCTTACATGGGATATGATTCAAAAAGCACCAAAAGAAATTATGCATTTTGTCCCTGAACTTTCTCTTGAAGAATTGTCATCACCAAAGGAACTTTCATATACTGTTGCCAGAGATCCTAGAGATGAGCATGTTTTTCTTGTCGAAGGACCGAAAATTGAGAGGATGCTTGGTTATACAAATCTTGATGATGAAAAGGGATTTTTATTCTTCCAGGATTTTATGAAGAAAAATAAAATTATTGAAGAACTTAAGAAACTTGGCATGCAGGAAGGCGATACTGTTAAACTGTATGGAAATGAATTTGAATGGGAGGAATAAATATGACAACGAAGCAGAGAGCTTATTTAAAAGGGCTGGCGATGAATCTTTCACCAATCCTTTCTTTGGGAAAAAGCAGTGTTACTCCGGAATTTGTAAAAGCCGTTTCAGAAGCATTAAAGGCACGTGAACTTGTAAAAATCAATGTCTTGAAAAATTGTGATGATTCACCAGAGACAGTTGCAATTACAATTTCGGAACGTACACGTTCTGTGCTTATTCAGGTAATAGGAAGAAAAATTGTTTTATATAAGAGAAATGAAGAAAATCCAGTTATTGAACTTCCAAGAAAAATTTCAAAATAAAGATTAATAAGGAATGTATTATAAAATGAAACCGAATCAAATAACAATTTTTGGAGGAACATTTAACCCTTTTCATAATGGGCATCTGGAAATTGTAAAAAACATACATGATAAACTAAATATTGAAAATATAATACTTCTGCCTAATAAAACAACATATTATAAAAAGTGCTTGGAGATCGTATCGGATGATGACAGAATTGCAATGTTAAAAGCAGTTGCAGAAGATACAGACTTTCTTTCTGTATCAGATATTGAGATAAGACGTGGAGGTGTTACTCATACAATAGATACTGTCCGCAGCATTTATAGCAATTTTCCTGAATCAAAAGTTTCTTTTATTATAGGTGGAGATTCGCTTCTTCATTTGCCTGAATGGGTGGATTCATATGAATTGTTTGATCGGGTTCATTTTATAACTGTAATTCGTGGTAATATTGATACAGATAAATCTGTTTATCTTATAAAAAAATACAAAGAAAATTATTCAGCTTCTATAGATTTATTTTCGATGCCATTTATTGATATATCATCATCAATGATCAGAGACAAGATAAAAAATGGAGAGTCAATTGATGAACTTGTTCCTGATAAGGTCAGGGATTACATTGAAGCAAAAGGTCTTTATCGTGGTGAAAAATATAATAGATAGGAAGTAAATATTAATGAATCGTAGTGAAATGATCGTAATGTTGAAAAATAAGCTTACAGAAAAAAGATTTATTCATTCAATTGGTGTTGAATATACAGCAGCAAGTCTTGCTTTCAGATATGAAGAAGATGTAAAAAAAGCCAGGGTTGCCGGCTTGCTTCATGACTTGGCAAAATGCATTCCAACAGATGAAAAACTGAAAAAAGCAGAGAAATTTAATATAGAAATTAATTCAAGCGAAAAGGCTAACCCTGATTTGCTTCATGGTAAACTTGGAGCATACTATGCAAGAACTAAATATGGTATAGAAGACACTGATATTCTTTCAGCAATAACATATCACACTACAGGACATCCGGGGATGAGCAAGTTGGATAAAATTATTTTTATTGCGGATTTTATTGAACCAAATCGAAAAGAAATTACAGAATTGAAAGATATACGAAAAGAAGCATTTATAGATATGGATTGCTGTATAATACATATTTTAAAAAATACACTTGATTATCTGCACGAAAATGATGTTGTAATTGATGAAATGACACAAATGACATACGATTATTATCGAAAGGAAATTTTGAATGAAGAATGAAATGGTAGAAACAGCGGTTGCTGCACTCATTGATCGTAAAGCTGATGCAGTAAAAAGTCTTTTTGTCGGGGAGTCAGCAGGTATAACGGAATATTTTGTTTTGGCGACAGGTGATAGCAGACCGCAGCTTAATGCATTAACTGATGCTGTTGAAGAAGCTATGAATATGGCTGGTTACATAATGAAAGGCAGAGAGGGAAGAGCAGAAGGAGGATGGATTCTTCTTGATTATGGTGAAATTGTTGTTCAGATATTTTCACGTGAAATGCGCGAATTTTATAATCTTGACCATACCTGGAAAGATGTACCTTCAGAATCTTTTTGTTGATATTATAACTGCTGGAAGGAGAATTTATGTTCCGAGTTATGAATGATTATTTGTCGAAGATATCAATAACAACAAATGATGATATTTATCTTAAAATTCAAAATTTTTTTGAAAAAGAAAATTCAGTAAAAAAAAACTGTGTGAATATAAATTATAATACATATATTGTAGACATAAGGATGAAAAAATTCAGTGTAGCATCTTCTGACACAATATTTCGTAAATTCAGAGGAGAAATCTGTTTCCCATATTCAGAAATGTCTGTGCGTTATAATGAAGGCAGCAGGGTTCATTATAGACTTGCTTCTTGTGATGAACATAAGAACGGAATTTGTATGGATGTGATTTTTTCTTAAATTGAAAGAATCTCCTTTGTTTTGACACTTTCTTTGTATCGTATTAAAATAACTCTGTATGTCAGAGAGGAGAAACATATGAAAGAGACGCTTCTGCATACCCCAGAGGGTGTGCGCGATATATATAATTCAGAATGTGAAGCACGTGAATATACAGTCAATCAAATTCATAATGTGCTCAGACTTCATGGTAATCATGATATAGAAACGCCAACATTTGAACTGTTTGATATTTTTAATCATGATCGTGGATCTGCTCATTCAAATGAGATGTATAAGTTTTTTGACAGAAATAATAACACGCTTGTACTTCGGCCCGACATGACTCCAAGTGTAGCAAGGTGCATAGCAAAATATTTTAGTGAGACAACGCTTCCAATCAGACTCTGTTATAAAGGAAATACTTTTATTAATGCACCGCAGCATCAGGGGAAACTTAATGAAAGTACACAGATAGGCTGTGAATTAATTAATGATGACAGCTCTGCAGCTGATGCGGAAATGATAGCTTGTGTTGTTGATTGTTTAAAGGCTACAGGTCTTACTGAATTTCAAATAGAAATTGGTGAAATTGAGTTTTTTAAAGGATTAATAGATGAAGCAGGAGTTTCCAACGATATAGAAGAAAAAATCCGTGATTACATTCAAATTAAGAATTTTTTTGGACTTTCTGAGTATGTATCAGGACTTGATATTCAGGATGAAATAAAGAAAATTTTTGATAATCTTGATACGCTTTTTGGTGGACCTGAAATGCTTGATAAAGCAGAAAAACTTATAAAAAATGAACTTTCGCTTTCAGCACTGTCAAGAATGAAAAAAGTATATGCTGCGCTTTCGTATTATGGGTATGAATCATATGTTACATTTGATCTTTCTATGATTAACGGATATGACTACTATACTGGAATTGTATTTAGTGGATATACTTACGGAACAGGCAATCCTATTGTAAAAGGTGGACGATATAATCATTTACTTGCCCAGTTTGGAAAAGATGCGCCTTCAATAGGATTTGCAATTCAGGTAGATGACATAATGAATGCAAAAAATCGTCAGAACATAAAAGATACACCAAAAAATAAAACTGCGCTTGTTATTTATACAATAGATCATCAGGACTCAGCAATACGTCTTTCAATTAAACTTCGCTCATCTGGTGTAGCAACAGAATTAATCAGAAAGTCTAAGAATCATAAGGAAGTTGAATATATGAATTATGCAGAAAATGAAGAAATTTCAAGAATTTATATGCTTCTTGATTCTGAAACAGTAAGAATTATAGATTCTGATGGCTGTGTTGATGAGGAACGTAATCTTAAGGATCTGGAGGCTGCTCTATGAAATATCTAACATTTGCCTTGGCAAAGGGAAGACTTGCAAGAAAAACTATGGAATTGCTGGATGAAATTGGAATTCAATGCGAAGAGATATTTGATCCGGATACCAGAAAACTTATTTTTACAAATGAAGAATTAAAAATGCGTTTTTTTCTGGCAAAACCAAGTGATGTGCCTACATATGTAGAGTATGGTGCAGCAGATCTCGGCGTTGCAGGAAAAGATACAATTCTTGAAGAGGGCAGAAATCTTTATGAAGTTATGGATCTTGGGTTTGGCAGATGCCGTATGTGTGTTGCCGGTCCTGAATCAGCAAGGGATCTTCTTAAAAAAAATGAAATTATCAGGGTTGCAAGTAAGTATCCAAATATAGCAAAAAGTTATTTTGCAGATAAGAAAAATCAGTCTGTTGAAATAATTAAGTTGAATGGTTCTGTTGAACTTGCACCAATTGTTGGATTATCAGAAGTTATTGTTGATATTGTAGAAACAGGTTCTACATTAAAAGAGAATGGCCTTGCCGTACTTGAAGAGATTTGCCCTCTTTCTGCCAGAATTGTTGTTAATCAGGTTTCTTTACGTATGGAACATGACAGAATAAGAAAACTTCTTACTGAACTTGAAAAGGTAATACATGAAGATTAATGTTATCAGCTGATTTATAGACAGGAGGAGATATTATATGAAAATTGTAAAACTTACGCAGGAAACAAAAGAATCTCTGATGAAAGATCTTTTGAAGAGAAGTCCTGATGATTATGGTAAATATGAGGATGTTGTAAAAGAAATCGTTGCTGATGTTCATAAAAACGGCGATAAGGCACTTTTTGAATATACAAAGAAGTTTGATAAGGCTGATATTAATGTCTCTAATGTTAAGGTTACTGATAAAGAAATAGAAGATGCATATAAAGAAGTAAGTGAAGAACTTTTATGTGTAATCAGAAAAGCAATAAAAAATATAAGTGAATTTCATGAGCAGCGGAAAAAAAACAGTTGGATAACAACTAAGGATAATGGAATTATATTGGGACAAAGAGTTTCACCTATTGATTATGCGGGAGTATATGTACCGGGAGGAAAAGCTGCATATCCATCAACAGTGCTTATGAATGTTATTCCCGCACATGTAGCAGGAGTAAAGCATATAATTATGTGTACACCTTGTAACAGTGAAGGGAAAGTTTATCCTATGACTCTTGTTGCTGCACATGAAGCAGGCATAGATGCAATATATAAAGCTGGTGGAGCACAGGCAATAGCTGCGCTTGCATATGGAACCGAAAGCATTCCGAAGGTAGATAAAATTGTCGGACCTGGAAATATCTTTGTTGCAATTGCAAAAAGACTTGTTTATGGACATGTTTCAATTGATTCTATTGCTGGACCGAGTGAGGTTCTTTGCCTGGCAGATGAGACGGCAAATGCAAAGTTTGTTGCTGCAGATCTTTTATCACAGGCTGAGCATGACGAACTTGCGTGTGCAACACTTGTGACAACTGACAGTAAACTTGCAGAAGAAGTTTCTGAATGGACTGACAAATTTCTCGAAAAACTTGACAGAAGGGAAATAATACAGAAATCACTTGACCAGTTTGGACATATTTTTGTTGCAGATTCTATTGAAGATGCAATTGATGCAGCCAATGAAATTGCACCTGAACATATGGAAATTGTAACAAAAAATCCATGGGAAACAATGACTAAGATAAAAAATGCAGGAGCAATATTCCTTGGCACATATTCATCAGAACCACTTGGTGATTATTTTGCCGGACCAAATCATGTTCTTCCTACAAATGGTACAGCACGATTTTTCTCACCTCTTGGCGTTGATGATTTTGTAAAAAAGAGCAGTATAATAAGTTACTCGGAAGATGCACTAAGGGCTGTCCATAAGGATATTGAGATTTTTGCTGAATCAGAACATCTTACTGCACATGCAAATGCAATTTCGGTTCGTTTTGAAGATGAGAAATAATGATTAGCGGATGGAGGAAAGTATGGAAGAAAGAAAGGCATCACTAGCAAGAAAAACATCTGAAACAGATATTTCAATCAGCCTTAGCATTGATGGTGCAGGTGTTTCAAGTGTAGACACAGGTATAGGTTTTTTTGATCATATGTTGAAAAGTTTTGCTAAACATGGCTTTTTTGATATGAGTCTTGTTACTAAGGGCGATCTTTATGTTGATTCACATCATACAATTGAAGACACAGGAATTGTACTAGGAAAAGCAATAAAAGAAGCTATAGGTGATAAATCAGGAATCAGAAGATATGGATCATTTATAATGCCCATGGATGAAACTCTTGTTTTGTGTGCTGTTGACTTGTCAGGACGTCCTTTCCTTCAATATGACCTGAATCTTACAACTGAAAGAGTTGGATACATGGATACTGAAATGGTAAAAGAATTTTTCTATGCTGTTTCTTATAGTGCAGAGATGAATTTGCATTTAAAACAGATTTCAGGTTCTAATAATCATCATATTATAGAAGCGGCATTTAAAGCGTTTGCAAATGCACTGAATGTTGCAACCAGAATTGATCCACGACTTGACGGAGAAATTCTTTCTACCAAAGGTAGTCTGTGAATTTCATTATAAGAGTCTTTGAAAAGGAGAATCTAAAATGGATTATAAAATGATAATTCCATGTGTTACTATGGAAAATCCTGTTGAAGAAGCAAAATTCTATGATGATGCAGGAGCCGATGCAATTGCATTTTTTGACAGTACTGCAACTCAAAATAAGTTAGATGAGAATGTTACAGTAATAAAAGAAATCACAAGACAGCTTGATATACCTCTTATAGCATGTGGCGGTGTTAGAACTATCGAAGATATAAAGAAACTGTTATATGCAGGAGCTACGAAAATCTGTATGAAATCAGCACCTCTTGATAACATTGGTATAGTCAGAGAGGCATCCGACTTATTTGGATCTGATAGAATAGTTGTTACTATTGATCTTGATGAATGTGATGATCCGGTTTTATATGGAAAAGAACTGAAAAAATCAGGAGCTGGAGAATTACTTCTATTGAATAAAAAACAAAGATCGGATTATCGGCAGATAGTGAAGAATATCAGAGAGGAAGTTGCTCTTCCTGTTATTGTTTCATCATATTCAACAGATGAAAAAGAAATTGCAGATCTTCTTTCAGAGACATCTGGCGAGGCGATAAGCTTATACAATCTGGAACTTCATGATGTTATGCAGATAAAACAAGAATGTAGAAAAAGACAGGTTCCTGTTAGAGTTTTTGAGAGTACAATACCATTCAGTGAATTTAAAAAGGATGAGAATGGTCTTGTACCTTGCGTAGTTCAGGATTATAAGACAGGAAGTGTCTTAATGCTTGCTTATATGAATGAAGAATCTTATGACAAAACTATTGAAATTGGCAGAATGACATATTGGTCAAGATCAAGAAATGAACTGTGGACAAAAGGAGATACAAGTGGGCATTATCAGTTTGTAAAATCGCTCACAATAGATTGTGATAAAGATACTATCCTTGCAAAAGTTTCACAAATTGGAGCAGCGTGTCATACTGGAAATCCGACATGCTTTTTCACGCCTCTTGTAAAAAAAGAATATGATGATAAAAATCCGCTTACTGTATTCAGAGATGTATATGAGAAGATTCTTGATGGAAAGAAAAATCCTAAAGAAGGATCATATACGAGTTATCTTATGGATAAAGGAATAGACAGAATTTTAAAAAAATTGGGAGAAGATACAACTGAAGTGATTATTGCAGCAAAAAATCCAGATCAGGATGAGATGAAATATGAAATTTCTGACCTGCTTTATCATTTGATGATTCTGATGATAGAAAGAAATATGACATGGGAAGATATCATAAAAGAACTTTCTGAACGTGAATAGGAGGATAATAGAAAATGCTTAAGAAATATGGTTTAAACGAGCTTAGAGAAATGTATCTTACATATTTTGAGGAAAAAAATGGACATTTGAGAATGCCATCTTTTTCACTTGTACCTAAAAATGATAAAAGCCTTCTCTTGATAAATGCAGGTATGGCACCTTTAAAACCTTATTTTACAGGGCAGGAAGTTCCTCCGAGAAAAAGAGTTACAACGTGTCAAAAATGTATTCGTACAGGAGATATTGATAATGTAGGAAAAGATGGAAGACATGCAACTTTTTTTGAAATGCTTGGTAATTTTTCATTTGGAGATTATTTTAAACATGAAGCTATTCGTTGGACTTGGGAATTTCTTACTGAAGTTGTAGGGCTCGAGGCAGATCGTCTGTATCCTTCAGTTTATTTGGATGATGATGAAGCATATACCATCTGGAATGAAGAAATAGGAGTTCCGGCTGAAAGAATTTATAAGTTTGGTAAGGAAGATAATTTCTGGGAGCATGGGGCAGGACCTTGCGGACCATGTACAGAAGTATATTACGATCGTGGTGAAAAATATGGCTGCGGTAAAGAAACATGTGCTCCGGGATGCGAGTGCGATCGTTTTATGGAAGTATGGAATAATGTATTTACCCAGTTTAATAATGATGGCAAGGGTAATTATACAACATTGGCACAGAAAAATATTGATACAGGTATGGGACTTGAAAGACTTGCAATGGTTGTTCAGGAAGCAGATTCAATATTTGATGTAGATACTATTAAAGCAATTCGAGATAAAGTATGTGAAGAAGCTTCGGTAGAATATGAGAAAGATTATAAAACGGATGTTTCTATCAGAGTAATAACAGATCACATTCGTTCAGTAACATTTATGGCTTCAGATGGAATACTTCCTTCAAATGAAGGAAGGGGATATGTAATGAGAAGGCTGCTTCGGCGTGCAGCAAGACATGGAAGACTTCTTGGAATCAACGGAGCATTTTTAAATAAAGTTGCTGCAACAGTTATTGAAAACTCAAAGGAAGCTTATCCTGAACTGGAAGAAAAGAAAGAACATATTTTTTCTGTTTTAGGTAAAGAAGAAGAAAATTTCAATCGAACAATAGATCAGGGACTTAGCATTCTTGAGGAATATAAAAACGATATTGATAAAGAAAAATCAAAAACTTTATCTGGCGATAAAGCATTCAAACTCTATGATACATATGGATTCCCGCTTGATCTCACAAAGGAAATTCTTGAAGATGATAAAATAGCTGTAGATGAAGATGGTTTTCATGACTGCATGGAAAATCAGCGTAAAATGGCGCGTTCAGCACGTAAAGTTACAAATTATATGGGTGCCGATGCTACAGTGTATGAAACTATGAATGTTAATATTCATTCTGAATTTGACGGTTATAATACCCTTGAGAAAGAATCAGAGGTTTTATATCTTACAAAATCAGTAAAAACATCAGATGGAAAGGTAAGTTCTTCCATTACGGATACACTTCAGGTTGGCGACAATGGTTCGATAATTGTAAAATCAACTTCATTTTATGGAACAATGGGCGGACAGATTGGAGATACAGGAATAATTAGTACTGAAAATGGAACATTTATAGTTCAGGATACAATTCATGTTTCTGGTGACAAAATTGCTCATATAGGTTATATGGAAGATGGCGAAATAAATTCAGGAGATGTTGTTGAACTTTCTGTAGATAAGGAAAGAAGACAGCTTATATGTAATAACCATAGTGCAACACATTTACTTCAGAAAGCACTTAAAACAGTAGTCGGAAATCATATTGAACAGCAAGGCTCCTATGTAGATACTGAACGTTTGAGATTTGATTTTTCGCATAATCAGCCTGTTACAGATGAAGAACTTAGACAGGTGGAAAAACTTGTAAATGAAAAAATCATGGAAGACCTTAATGTAAGAACTGATGTTATGAGTCTGGATGAAGCAAAGAAAACAGGTGCAATGGCTCTGTTTGATGAAAAATATGGTGCAAATGTACGTGTTGTAAGCATGGGTGATTTTTCGAAGGAACTTTGTGGAGGCACACATGTATCACACACAGGCCAGATACGCATGTTTAAAATAGTATCAGAAACAGGTGTTGCATCAGGTGTCAGACGTATTGAGGCACTTACAAGTACTGGAGTTATTTCATATTATGAAGAGATGGAAAAAATACTTAAAGATGCATCAAGCAAAGGGCATGTATCTGTTAAAGATGTGCCATCAAAAATAGAAATGCTCCAAAATGAAATTAAATCTCTTTCAAGTGAAAATCAGAAATTAAAAGATAAACTTGCAAATGCTGCTGTTGGAGATGCCGATCAGAATATAGTCAAAGTAAATAATGTTAATATTCTTCCTGTTTCTGTAAAGGATGTAGACATGAATGCATTACGCACTCTGGGTGATGGATTTAAAGAAAAGCTTGGTACATCTGTTATAATTCTTGCCTCAGAAGATGCAGGAAAAGTAAACCTGATAGTAATGGCAACTGAAGATGCTGTTAAGCTTGGAGCACACGCTGGAAACATAATTAAGAAAATTGCACCTATTGTAGGCGGCGGCGGCGGAGGTCGTCCAAATATGGCACAAGCTGGTGGTAAAAATCCTGCCGGAATTGAAGAGGCTCTTAAAGCTGGAGTTGAAGAAGTGAAAGCTGAAATTGCGTAAATTCAACAAGACACAAAATATAAAAAATCAAATAATGCATGGTGAAAATGACAAATTATATTGACATATCTGGCATCAGTTGGTATAATTCCTTGCGTGTGAATTTGAAAATGTTCAGTTTATTTCATAGCACAAAGTAAAGTTTACAACCGGAGGGAGGGAAAAAGAAATGTCTACCGTAGTTGTAAAAGAAAATGAAACTCTGGATAGTGCTCTTCGCAGATTTAAGAGAAACTGTGTTAAAGCTGGTATTCAGCAGGAAATTCGTAAAAGAGAACATTACGAAAAGCCTTCGGTTCGTCGTAAGAAGAAGTCAGAAGCAGCTAGAAAGCGCAAGTTTAAATAAGTAAAAAGATAAGGAACGCCATGGTTTTCCATGGCGTTTCTTTGTATCTAAAAAGGATAGGTAATTCTATGGCAGAATTTAGTCAGGTTATAAAAGTTGAAAATAAGTATATTCAGGAAATTTTTGGACAACTTGACTGTCACATGAAAAAACTTGAGGAAGCTTTTACTGTTACATATGTTGTAAGAGGAGATAATCTTGTTATAACAGGAGAAGAAAAACAAGTGGAAAAAACAGTTCAAGTATTAAATGATCTGCTTGTAATTGTAAAAAACACAGGACATATAACGGAACAAAACATTGATTATTCAATTGAACTTGTTCATTCAAACAGTGATAAGCTTTCGGGAGATTTAGAAAAGGCAGATGGAATTATCTGTCATACTTTATCAGGCAGAGCAATTAAGCCTAAGACATTTGGACAGAAAAAATATGTCGATGCAATAGATGCTAATATGATAATTTTCGGGACAGGACCTGCCGGCACAGGGAAAACATACCTTGCAATGGCAAAAGCAATTACTGCATTTAAAAAAAATGAGGTTGAACGTATTATCCTCACTCGTCCGGCAATTGAAGCAGGTGAAAAACTTGGATTTCTTCCTGGAGATCTTCAGAGCAAAATAGATCCTTACCTTAGACCTCTATATGATGCACTCTATGAAATAATGGGAGTAGAATCATTTAAAAAAAATATGGAAAAAGGATTAATTGAGGTTGCACCTCTGGCATACATGAGAGGAAGAACTCTTGATAATGCATTTATAATTCTTGATGAAGCACAGAATACGACACCATCTCAGATGAAAATGTTCCTGACCAGAATAGGATTCGGATCAAAGGCTATTATTACAGGGGATCAGTCTCAAAAGGATCTGGCATCAGGAACAAAATCCGGACTTGATAATGCGCTTCATATTGTAAGAAATATAAATGGAATTGAAGTATGTGAACTTACAAGCAGAGATGTTGTAAGGCATCCGCTGGTTCAGAAAATTGTTGAAGCATATGAGAAATATGATTATAAAGAAAATAATAGAAAAAGCTTATCTTCATATAAAAAAAACAACGTTTTAAATAAATGAATATAATGCAATATATTTTTTAGCCAATTCATAACATTGATAAATGATATCAATTATTGTATAATTTTACAGGTTTGTGAGAAGAATATGAATATTTTTATTGAGAATGAATCTGGAGTTAAATATCCAGATGAATTTAATGAAATAATAAAAAATGTTGTAGAAGCATCTGTGGATTTTCTTAAATGTCCATATGAATGTGAAGTGAGTGTTACACTTGTCAATGATGAGGAAATACATAAAATAAATCTGGAAAATCGTGGAATAGACCGTTCTACAGATGTTCTGTCGTTTCCGATGATGGATTTTAAAAAGCCTAACGATCTTTCTCTAGTTGAAGCAAGTCCTGAGGATTATTTTGACCCTGAAACAGGCGAACTTTTAATGGGAGATATTGTCATTTCACTTGATCATGTGAAGGCTCAGGCATTAGAATATAATCATAGTGAAAAAAGAGAAATTGCATTTCTTACTGCACATAGTTGTCTGCATCTTTTCGGTTATGACCATATGACAGATGATGAGCGCTTGGAAATGGAAAAACTTCAGGAAAAAATCTTACAGAAGGAAGGATATACAAGAAATTATGAGTAAGAAAATTTTTATTTGTACAGTAGTTGCTGCAATGGTTATGGGAGCCCTCAGTGGTTGTGGAAAAAAATCATCATCTTCTGGTGACACTGCATCTCAAAGTAATTCTATAAATATTACAGAAAGTTCACTTATCAATAATGATACAGCATCAATTATTCTTTCAAAAGATGGTAAAATTTTAGACGATTTATCTGGAGAATGGATTGATGCATCAAATGCTAATAAGCGCCCAATAGCAATAATGATCAATAATCTTGAACCTGCAATGCCTCAATCAGGTATTGGTCAGGCAGATCTCATCTATGAAATGGAAGTAGAGGGTGGGATAACCCGTCTTATGGCAGTTTTTAAGGACTATTCAAACCTTTCGAAAATCGGTCCTGTACGTTCAGCCAGACATTATTTTGATCGTACAGCAATGGGACTCGATGCAATTTATGTACATGTTGGTCAGTCATATCTGGCAAAGTCGGATTTTGATTCATTTCCACAGCTTGATGATATCAATGGACTTTATGAGCAGGGATTTTATCGGGATCCTAATCGTGTAGCACCTCATAATTGTTATATTTCTACAGATGGTATAAATCAGGAAATTTCAGCAGATGGATATTCTGCAACACATTCTTCTGATTATCAGACATCATTTCAGTTTAATTCTAAAGATGTAGTACCTTCAAGTAGTGATTCATGTACCGAGGTTACAACAGCATTTAATGAAAGCAGAAAGCCTTGGTTTATATATAATAAAAATGATGGACTTTACTATCGTTATCAGTATGGTGAAGCACAGATGGATGATCAGACAAATTCACAGCTTGCATTTAAGAATATTATTATTCAGTTTAATGAGCACGGACCGGTACCTAATGAAGATGTTCTTATTGATATTAACTTGAATGGTACAGGAAACGGATATTATATTTCCGATGGAAAATCTATACCGATAACATGGAAGAGAGATGGAGATACTTCTCCTACGCGTTATTATACTGCTGATGGAAAACAGCTGAAAATGAATCCGGGAAAAACATGGGTTACTGTTTTCAGAGCTGATAACACAAAGGGAATCATATTTAATGATTCAAATCATGCTGATAGTTCAGCATCAAATGATACGGCTGAGTAGATATATTTAGTGTAATTAAGGATTTATATGAAATCAAAATATGATATATGCATAATTGGTGCTGGAGATCGGAAGAGCACACGTCTGAACTCCAGTCACGAGATTCCATCTCGT
>CALMUC010000137.1 GCA_937872845.1 uncultured Lachnospiraceae bacterium
TTTTAGAATTGCTTCATGATAAAGGGTATGAAGTGAAGCAAGGAAAATATCTTGCCGTAAAGCCACCGGGGATGAATCGTTTTAAGCGATGCAAGACACTCGGCGAGAATTATTCGGAGGAGAGGATTCGTGAAAGAATACCCACCGAAGATTTAGCTTTCTATCAAGCTATGAAACAAGAGATACAGCCAGAAATTGTGAAGTGCTATGTGAGACGGTATCGCAGAGCAAAGATGTCTGGTATTCAGAAAAGATATTATGCGAAGCTATATCGAATCGGAAAACTAAAGAAAAAACCTTATAGTCAGGCTTGGAAATATAAGAATGACATAAAAAAAATGCAGAAGTTACAACAGCAGTATTTGTTTTTAGTAAGGCATAATGTTCATAATGTAGTAGAACTAGCAGCAACAGTTGATAATTTGACTGGTAAGAAGAAGGAGGCATCCACAGAAAAAAGCAGAGTATATCGTTCTAGAGAAAAGTGTAAAACGATTTTTGCGATTGCTGATGATTTAGAGGAGTTAAAAACAGCGGAAAATAGTTATCTGAATGGGGATAAGTTCTTTGAGGAAGAGCATAATCAGTGGATAAATCTAATGAGTCAGTTACAACAAGAGGGATATTCCTTAGAAGAGGTGGAGCAGCTTAAAGAGTATTACAGGGAACAGTATTCGATTGTCAGTAGCAAGGAGAAAGTAGTATTTAAAGAACTTAATCTTGGAAAGTCGATAGTGAAAGATATGATTTCTGATAACGAGGATAGAACTATGATTGAGGATAAGACAAAGAACAAAATAACAGAAAGAACTAAGGAGAAGCAGCCGATTCGTTAGGCTGTTTTTTTAGTTGAAGGAGGTTTTAGAATGGACAACATTAGGAGAGGTAACATACTTAAAGAAATCAAAAATGCAAACCGTTTTGAAGATGATGTGTATCTTCTTGTTGAAGAGGATTTGACTTTTGGACTTGAAAAGGATCAGATTGATTTGTATTTGAAAAAGAACTTCAAGCTATCTCAAATGAAGGTGTTATCTAGTTATTTGAGAAAGGGAATAGATGTGGAATTTGTGGAACTGGTTGCAAATCATCCAGAATTGACAGGATATCAGGTGCAGGTTGCTTTGGATTTCTTTCAAAAGGGTGTTCCCATAGCAACAATAGAAAGCTCGGTTGGAAATAAAAGTAATGTTGCTGAAATGAAGGAATTATTTCAGTCGGTGTTAGAAAAGGCAAAAGCAGCCAGGGTAGGAGCAGAGGATGCTCCTGCATATGTAAAGGAAATGATGGAGCAAATGGCAGCATCTATTGAGAAGATTCAGTATCAGGAGCAACGCTATGATGAACTAAATAAGAAGCTGACAATCTTTGAAAGCACTAAGCGAGATGAGGAAGTCAGAGATAATCTGCTACAGAAGTACAACGATGCGGAGTCGTTGCTAAATTCACAGCAGAACAAGTTAAATCAAGCAGATTCTTCGATAGCAAGACTTCGTGAACAAATCACGGATAAAGAAAAGGAGATGAAAAGAATGCAGACACGCATAGATACTTTAGAGGATAAACTGCTTGCAAGAGCAGATAAGCCAGAAAAAGATACACCAGTTGTCGCAAAAAAAGCGATAGCAGACAGCGAACCAGAGGATACAACTGTAAAAGAGGAAAAACAGGCTGCATCTAATATCACAGCTCCAATTCCAGAAATGTTTACAGGTAGCAATGCAATCCCAGTTTATTATCAGATGCCAGTAGTTGATGCTCAGGGAAGAATGGTGCAGAGAGTTCCAGTAGAGAAAATTATTAGAAAAAGTGAAACAGGTGTTGCTGCACTGATCGGAAGGCTTGGTTTTAAGAAAAAGAGCAGACAGGATATTGTGAAACTTGTTGCATCGGGAGATTTAGTTCCAGCACAGCTTATCCAGATAAAGACTGGTATGGAACGAGGACTTACTGAGGGGCAGCTTGTAGAACTAATTAACAACAATGTATCAGCAGAAAAGATGAAGGAAATCATTGAAATTGCTGTACTTGAAAACAGTATGGATTATTAGGAGGATACTATGGGATTATTGATGATAAGCGAAACCATAAATGATATATGTAAGGTATCACATTCATTTTCTAATGAAGAAAAGGAATTTATCGTGCAGTTTGCTTTCAAGACTTCGGACAAAGAACTTACAAATAAGTTGATTGATGAACTGGTAGAATCGGTGGATGAAACGGATTCCATACGCATTATGGAGAAATATTCTGTGATGTATGATGTGAAGCCAACTTGGGTAAGCCAGATTGAGAATTTGTTAGTTTCTATTGAGATGTATCGTATCCAGGAGCAAAAAGCGATAACAAGACTTTCGGAAGTATTGGGTGCGTATGGAATTGATGTATCTGAAGATGAGGTAAGAACGGCAGATTCTGAAAGTATCAAGGCAAAGATTGCTGAAAGTCAGAGAGAAACAGAGGAACAGGAGGAAGAAGAAGCAGACAAAAAGTCTGTTGAATCTGAACCGAGATGCACATTGAGAGAACCAGTATTGTAGGAGGGATGACAGATGGCAGAAGAAATTCAAGAGGCGGTACAGATTATCCGTGTCGCATATGATGGTGTAGAGATTGCTATGAAAGTAGGCAGTGGTGGTATTAGCGCCATGCAGAAAGCAATTGATGTCTTAAAGGGACTTCTCGATTATGAGAAATCTTTAGGAAAAACATCAATGAGAAAGTTATTGATGAAGGGTGGAGATTTGCAGGTATTGCAGTTTGAAACCAAAGATATGAAAAAAGTTCAAAAACTGGCTAAGAAATATGGGATTCTATATTCTGTATTACCGGATTTGAATCATAAGGATGGTATGAGCGAGGTTATTTTCCACACGGAAGCAGTTCCTAGAGTAAATATGATCCTTCAGAAACTCAGTTCAGGACGTATTGCCACCTTTGATGATTACTTGAAAAACGGGGATGAAAAGCAGCTGGGAAAGTTGATGGATTTTCTTAAGAATCAAAAAATGGGAAACGACATGGTCCACAGTGAGGATGGAGTGAAAGTAAGTACTGTTATGGATGGTCTAATTGAAAAAGTTGGATTATTTGCGATGGGCAAACAGAGTATCAGTGTGGACAGTGTAAAGGAGAATTTCAGTATTGATAATTCTCAGGCAGAAAGTGTTATTAAGCAGCTTGAAACCATTGGTGTTCTTGGTACAAAGAATGCTTCTGGTGAGCATAAGGTCATTATGGATAAGGAAGCGTTCTTAAATCGAGTGAGAGGATATCAGTGCCTTGCCGAAAGAATGAGAGCAGTTTCTGCTTCTAAGAATATGAACTTATCCGATGTCACAATCAGCAAGAATCTTATTGTTGAGGAAAATGAACATGCAGTAAAAACCAGAGTACCAGGCACTTGGGGAGATAACGCAAGATTCGTGTGGCTGAATAAGGAAAACATTATGGAGATTCATAATGGAAAGACAATGCTTACCTTTATCGACAGCAATAAGAACTATAAGATGTACGATTCACAGAATCGAGTGGTAGAGACGAAGCGAGGGGAAGAACTATATACACATTATGATAAAGTGGAATCCAATTTGCGTGAGAAGTATGAGCAGACTAAGACAGAAACTAGAGGCGAGCGTGGAAAGGCGGGAGAAACTAAGACTACCACGAAGTCCACTACTACGAAGACAACCACAACAAGAAAGAGGTAGAGCCTATGCAGACAAGTAAAAAGAAACCATCGGTTCTCTTTCTTCTACTTGGAGCATTAGCAGCATGGTATCTTGGATATCTGATAGGTGGAGCATGGGAAGATGGCATAGAGTTTAATGCCTTCCTAAGTAGATTCAATGAAGTATGTGCTGTACCATATGGCAATTACTTCAATCAATATACAGTAAAAACAGTAGCCATTGTGTTGGGAATATACGCAATGGCTATTGTTATGTATTACACCAGTCAGAGAAATATGATGCCGGGAAAGGAATTTGGTACAGCAAAACTAGAGACACCACAGAGAGTCAATAAGGTTCTTGCAGATAAGGATGAGAATTTCAATCGTATTCTAAGCCAGAATGTAAGAATGTCACTTGATTTCAGAAGATTGAAACTGAATGGAAACATTTTGATATGTGGTGGTTCTGGTGCTGGTAAAACTTTTTATGAAGTAAAGCCAAATCTGATGCAGATGCCTCATAACTGTTCTTTTATCTGCACCGATCCAAAGGGAGAAATCCTTAGAAGTACAGGTGGAATGTTAAAAAAGAACGGGTACAATGTGAAAGTTATTAACCTATTGGAGATGGATAAGTCAGACTGTTACAATCCATTTTCCTATATCAGAGAAGAAACAGATGTTGTAAAACTGATTACTAATATTATCAGTAATACCACACCAAAAGGTGCTACTCCATCTGATCCATTTTGGGAGAAGGCAGAGGGGTTATTTCTTCAGTCCATTTTCTATTATGTTTGGCTAGAAGAAAAACCGAGTAAGCGTAATTTTGAAACAGTGTTAAAACTGATTGGGGAAGCAGAGGTTGTAGAACAAGGAAAACAGTCGATGCTAGACCAGAGAATGTCCTATTTACAAAAAAATTCACCATTAGGTGCAAATCATCCAGCAGTTAAACAGTATAACAAGTGTATGCGTGGTGCAGGAGATACAGTTCGTTCCATTATTATCAGTGCAAACTCAAGACTTGCCTTCCTTGAGAATCAGCAGGTATTACGATTGCTATCGAAGGATGAGCTAAACCTTGCAGATATAGGCATTGGTGTAAATGGAGATGGGGAAACAAAGACAGCTCTATTTTGTGTAATACCAGATTCAGATAAGTCCTATAACTTCATTATCGGTATGCTTTATACGCAGATATTTCAGGAATTGTACTATCAGGCAGATTTTAACTGTGGTGGCAGACTTCCAATCCATGTCACCTTTATGTTAGACGAATTTGCGAATGTTGCATTACCAGATGATTACTGTTCGCTGCTTTCTACTATGCGAAGCAGGGAAATTTCAAGTATTATCATCATTCAGAACTTTGCACAGCTAAAGGCTTTGTTTAAGGATACTTGGGAAACAATCCCCGGCAATTGTGATACTTTTATCTATTTGGGTGGAAACGAACAATCCACTCACAAATATGTGTCAGAACTGCTTGGAAAAAGCACGATTGATAAGAAGTCGAGTGGTGAAACAAGGGGAAGGCAGGGAAGCTCTTCAAGGAATTTTGATGTGTTAGGAAGAGAGATATTTACCCCCGATGAGGTAAGAAAGCTGGATAACAAGAAATGTATTATCTTTATCCGTGGTTTTGATCCAATTCTTGATAATAAGTATATTCCTTTCGCACATCCAATGTTCGACCAGACATCAGATGGAAAAGGTGAGCCTTATGTTCATGATGTTAAAGCGAATCAGAATCTGATTGGTCCACCTTTTGAAATTCTGTCTCAAAAGGCAATTGCACATTTTGAAAAGATGAAGGAAAAGGGAGAGAATGTTTATATTGACGATTTGAAGTATGAGGAATTTATGCTGCTTGGAGAGGTTGAACTGAACCGAAGATTTAGCAGTCTGGAAGAAAAAGTTCAGAAGAATAAGTTAAATGAGGAGCAGGGAAACGAATTGGAGTATGCAGAGGAAATGACGGAGAATCAAAGAGTTCGTCCTAAACCTAAAGCAAGAAGGGAAGTTCCAGAATGGGAAGATAAGATTTCAAATCGAATCGTTCATTGGCATTATTCTGATGAACAGATACACGAGATGCAACAGGCACTTGAAGCAAAAGTATCAAAAGCATTGGTAATGCAGTATTTTTATCCTGATTATAGTGTGAAAGAAATGCGGGAAGTTTGGTATAGGAACGCTTAGATATGAAGGAGGTGGTTATCGCAGTAACGCATCAGGAAAAGCCTGATTAACCTAGGTACCAGGAGTAATCCTGTTTTGATAGAAACTAATAACAACGCAGATATGAGTAGATGAATGTTATCTATTCGGTCATTTTAGCCGGATAGATGATGTTCATCTTTTTATATCCGGCGTGACCTCTGCACCAGACTTTTAAGGAGATTTTATTATGCGTAAAAAAAGCACAGCAGTAACAGCAAACACATCAAACAAAGTAAACGGAGGTAACACAATGAAAGGATTTTATGGAAATGTTAAAAAGAAACTGATTCCAACAGTATTTGGAAGTGTAATGGCAGTCAGCCTTATGAGCACACAGTGTTTTGCAGCAGCAACAGGAACATCAGCTGTAACCCAGCCACTCGATAACTTAAAGACACTTGTAATCGCAGTCATCGGTGCAGTCGGTGTCATTATCTTGGCAAAAAACGTAATGGAGTTCGCTCAGGCATATCAGCAGCAGGATTCCTCTACTATGAACTCAGCATTAAAGGGAATTGTAGCAGGTGTTATGATGGCAGGTATCTCTACTGTATTAACATTCCTTGGCTTTTAGGAATTATGGGAAAAGCAAATGCGGGGCAGTCATGCCTCGCAGATATTAAGAAGGAAGGTGAATTACAAGTATGGATATATTCAAACTTGGAGACAAAATATTGTCTCTATTAGAAATGGTATTCGGATTTTGGAACAATCAGATTTCACTTGTTTTCTCAATGCTTGGACAGTCACCGGTTAACTTTAAGGGCGGAGGTCCCTGGGCAATTATTGAAGGGATAGAACCAATCTTTGTAGCGGTTGGTTCATCTCTGGTCGTCTTGTTCTTTGTTATCGGTTTCTGTTCGGAGAGTGTGGATGTAAAAGAGGATATGCGATTTGAAGTAATCTTAAGAATGCTGATTCGAGTGGGACTGGCAGAATGGTTTGTTGCCAATAATGTCACGATTATGAAGGCGTTTTTTACTTCCATTGGAAATCTGGTCAATCTGCTGACAGCAGGATCAACTACTACACTAACTATTGATAGTGCGCAGGCAGATATTATTAAGAATTTAGGATTTGGAGAGAGTCTAGTCATGTTGATTTTGGCAGCACTGCTTTCCATTATCATCATTATCTGTGGCTTTTTCATTATTTACACAGTGTATTTCAGATTCTTAAAGATACTGATTATCGTGCCGATGGGTGCAATAGCGTTTTCTACAATGGGTGGAAACAGAACAGTAAGTCATACCGTAGTATCTTATTGCAAATATTTCTTATCTGTTGTCTTTGAGGCAGTCACTATGGCACTTGCAATTATTGTGTGTAATGCTTTTGTTAGTGCGGGACTTCCATCTTTTACAGGAAGTTATGCAGACTGGGCACAGACGCTCATTTATCTGTGTGAAATGACATTTACGATTGCAATGACAGTTGGAAGTGTTAAGGGAGCGCAGTCACTCACAAGCAAGGCATTTGGCTTGTAGGAAGGAGAGGTAATGGAATTAGATTATAAGACACAATGGGGAAGTACAGAAAAGGTAACAGTTGATATTAACAGTTATCTGAATAATGGATGCCTTTATATTGGCTTGGTCAGCCATGAAGAAGGTTATCCAGACTCATTTGGGGATTTGACAATCAATTTAGATGGAAAAGTCCCTGATTACTGTGCCTATGTAGATTTAAACAATATGCCAGAACTTGAGAAGTTTATTGAAGAGAATCATATGGGCGAGTTTTCAGGACTTGTGAAACAGAGTGGATTTAGTCAGTATCCACTTTATATGTTTGATGCTGAGAAATTACGAGAATTATGTCCAGATGGCATGAAGATGTATGAAGACAGTATCGGAGTAAAAAAGACACCAGAAGTAAAAGAGAAAGTGAGGTAGAAAGTAATGGTAATTGAGATTAACAAAGATATTGATCGTTATCAGGAATCAGTTGCACTTGGTCTTTCTGCAAAACAGCTTATCTTTTCTGTAGCAAGTGTGGCAGTTGGAGGCACATTGGTACTTCTTTTGTACCGATATATTGGTCTTACAGGAGCAGCTTATGTTGCAATTCCTTGTGTTGCACCAATCGCACTTGGCGGATTCTATTCCTATAACGGAATGGACTTCTATGAGTATATGGGAAAAAAGCTGAAGTTTATGTTTTCTAATAAACCTCTTACTTATCTGTCCACAGAGGGAGAACTTGCGATTGCAGAATATCGCATGGAGGAACTCTCCACAGGTAGGAAGAAAAAGGGGAAGCAGAAAGCTGTTAAGAAAGATACAGCAAAGGTAACTGAGGATAATAACACAAAGCAACAGGCAAAGAATACGGAGGAATTTGAAGCTATGAAGAAAAAGACGAAGAGAATGTTATTTGGACTGATTGGCGTTATCGTAGCAGCGGTAGCAGGAATCATGGCATATAAGTATATGCAGTAGTAACTAGAAGGAATACCTGACTTTTTAGTCGGGGTAATGTTGGCACTTGCCGGGATTACTCCGGCAGTGCTATATGCGAAAGCAGAAAGGAAGGTAAGAGCGAATGGGCTTATTTGGAGACGGATTCAAGGTGTTAAAGAAAGCAAGTGAACCTCTTTACAAGGCACCGAAATCCATACAGGAAACCATTGAAATTATGGCGGTAGCAGAGAATGGAATCTTTGAAGTGGCAAAGAATAGATATTCAAAGTGTTATCGTTTTCAGGATATTAACTACACCACAGCAACAGAGGATGAACAAATTGGAGTATTTGAGAGATATTGTAAGTTCCTTAATTCTTTGGATTGTAACTTCAAAATTACAATCAACAATAAGAATAAGAACATGATTGATCTGAGAGACAAAGTTCTGCTTGCTTACT
>CALMUC010000138.1 GCA_937872845.1 uncultured Lachnospiraceae bacterium
GTGATCATTGCCTGTATTTCTTTATTTTCAAGAATATGATCAATTCTTGCTTTTTCAACATTTAAAATTTTTCCACGAAGAGGAAGGATAGCCTGAGTTGCTCTATTTCTTGCAGTTTTTGCAGAACCGCCTGCAGAATCTCCCTCTACTATATATATTTCGCAATTTTCAGGATTTTTATCTGAACAGTCAGCAAGTTTACCAGGAAGTGCAAGATTATCAGAAAGATTTGTCTTTCTTGCTACATCTCTTGCTTTTCTTGCTGCTATCCTGACTTTTTGTGCAAGCATAGCCTTATTTATAATAATTGTTGCAACATCAGGATTCTGTTCAAGATAATAAACAAGCTGTTCACTCATTACTTCATCTACAGCTGAACGTGCAATACTATTACCAAGTTTTTGCTTTGTCTGTCCTTCAAATTGAGGATCTGCTATTTTTATACTTATTATTGCAGTAAGTCCTTCTCTGAGATCTTCTCCCGAAAGATTATCATCTTTTTCCTTAATTATCCCTGTTTTTTTTGCATAATCATTAAATACCTTAGTGAGAGCAGTTCTAAATCCTGTTAAATGCATTCCCCCCTCAGGTGTTATTATATTATTTACAAAACTGTATATTGTTTCATTAAATGAATCATTATGTTGAAGAGCAACTTCAACATATACATCTTCTTTTGTTCCTTCACAATAAATGACCTTATCATATAGAGATGTTTTATGTTTATTTAAATACCCTACAAATTCCTTAATTCCGCCTTCATAATGAAATGTTTCTTCTTTTGGTTTAAAAATAATTTTTTTATTTAAAGAATATTCTTCAGAATTGTTTAAATCTTCAAGAATCTCTCTGGCCTTTAAATCATTTTCAGCCTCTTTTTTTCTTTCTTCATTTATTGCTTCCTGCTCTGATTTATCTGTAATTCCTTCTGCATCAATTTCATTTTCTTCAGAGTCATTATCATAATCCTGTGCACTTGATGAAGACATTGTATCTATTTTCTGATCAGGATGTCTTAAATCTGTCAATGTTATTTTTAAATTTTTTGTAAGAAATGCAGTTTCTCTGAGTCTGACTTTTAATGTCTCATAATCATAAACTGTTGAATCAAATATTTCTGAATCCGGTTTAAAAACAACCTTTGTTCCTGTTTTATCTGTGTCTCCTATTTCTTTCAGATCATAACAAACTTTACCACGTTCATATCTTTGTTTATAAATATGATTATCACGGCTTACCTCAACTTCAAGCCATTCGGAAAGTGCATTTACAACAGAAGAACCTACTCCATGAAGTCCTCCAGAAACTTTATATCCTCCACCTCCAAATTTTCCTCCGGCATGAAGAACCGTAAATACAACTTCAACAGCAGGTCGACCGGCTTTTTTCTGAATTCCTACAGGTATTCCTCTTCCATTATCTATTACTGTAATTGAATTATCTTCATTTATAAAAACCTGTATTTCAGAACAATATCCAGCAAGTGCTTCATCTACAGCATTATCAACAATTTCATAAACCAAATGATGAAGACCTCTTGATGATGTGCTTCCTATATACATTCCCGGTCTTTTTCTTACAGCCTCTAATCCTTCCAAAATCTGAATTTGATCAGCACCGTATTCTTTTTCTGCTGCCATTTTTTCCTCCTGTTCCTACTCAACTCTTCCATTACTTATCTTATATATCTTTTCTGCAGACTTTGTATCTCTAATAAAATCGTCATATCCTGTACATGTAATTATAGTTTGTATATCTTGAATATTATTTAATAAAGCATCTCTTCTTTTTGAATCAAGTTCTGACATTACATCATCAAGAAGAAGTACTGGCATATCTCCTGTTATTTTTTTTACAAGTTCTATCTCAGACAATTTTATTGATAATGCAGCTGTTCTTTGTTGTCCCTGAGAACCATAAATTCTTACATCTTTGCCATTTATAAAAATACCAAAATCATCTCTCTGAGGGCCTACTTCTGTAGTTGCATATTTTAATTCCTGATTTTTTTTTATTTTCAGTTTGTTTTCAAATTCATCTTCATTAACATCAGGCTCATAAACTAAACTTATTTCTTCTCTTCCTCCTGTTAAATCACTATGAATATCTTTTATTATTTCATTCATAAATGTCAGAAATTTATTTCTTTCATGTATAATTTTACTCCCTGAATCAATAAGCTGTCTGTCCCATATTTCAAGAGTATCCTCTAATTCCTTTTTATACATAATCTCTTTTAAAAGATTATTTCTTTGATCAAGAATTTTACGATAATTTATAAGATCACTATAATAAATTGCACTTATTTTACTATTTTCAATATTCATAAATTTTCTTCTCTCAGAAGGACCATTTTTTACAATTGAAAGATCTTCCGGCGAAAAAAATATAACATTTGAAAATGTAAATAATTCTGATAATTTTCTTATTACAACTTTATCAATAGCAACTCCTTTTGATGAATTTTTACGAAGCTGCATATCTATCCTATGATTAAATTCTTTCTTTGTCAGTTCAATTCTTATATGAGAATCCTCTTTTCCAAATTCAATAATATCTTTATCCTTTGCTCCTCTATGAGAACGTGAAGTAAGTCCAAGATATACTGCTTCCAAAATATTGGTTTTTCCTTGAGCATTTTCTCCATATAAAATATTTGTATGTTTACAAAATTCTATTTCAAGCCTTTCATAGTTTCTGAAATTTTGACAGGCTAGTTTATTAACATGCATTGACCTTATCTACCTTTACATTCATTCCTTTATAAGAAAATGAATCTCCCGGATAAATTTTCTTTCCACGTCTTGTTTCTTTTTCTCCATTTACAAGAACTTCTCCATTTTGAATTACTTCTTTTGCCATAATTCCTGAATCTGCAAGTCCTGCAAGTTTCATTGCCTGTCCTAATTTTATAAATTCATCTTTTATTAAAATTTTCTTTTCTTCTGCCATATTATGCATATGCCTCTGCGTTTATATTTATTGGAAGTATTATATAAGCAAATGTTTCTTCTATATCTTTTATAATACATGGACTCTTTGAATCTTTCATAAATATATTTACTTTATCTTCGTCAATTACTCTAAGAGCATCCATTATAAAACTTGGATTAAAACCTATAATTATTTCACCGCCTTTTTTTTCTATTTCCATTTCCTCTTTCAATGAACCTAAATTAGTATCAAGTTTTAAATATAAATTACTGTCATCTTTAACATTTAAAATAACAGGCTTTTTATCATTTTCCTGTATAAGAAGTGAAGCTCTGTCTATACATCCAATAAGTTCCTGACGATTTGCTTTTATTTCCAGAGATGTATCCATAGAAAGCATATGCCTAATCTGAAAATATTCACCTTCTATAAGACGTGAAACTACCCTTGTATTTCCAAATTCAAACATCATATAAGATTTTTCAAAATAAATAGTTACATTTTTATCTGCACCACCTTCTATGATTTTTGATACTTCCTGAAGTGATTTTCCAGGAACAATTGCACTCAGATCAGAATTATCACCTTTTAAATTAACCATTCTCATAGAAATTCTATGACCATCAAGTGATACTACAGTAAGTTCATTATTTTTTACTTCAAAATATTCTCCTGTCATAGCTTTAGAATTTTCATTATCTGCAATTGAAAAAATAGTCTGCCTTATAACATCTTTAAGTCCCATTTCTGAAATAACAATACTTTTTTCTTTATTAACAGTTGCTATTTCAGGAAAATCTATTCCATCAAAAAATGGAATTCTGAATATTGATTTTTCTGATGTTATAACTGCTTTATAATCACTGTCATTTGTTTCTATTGATATTTCACTGTCAGGAAGCCTTCTTATCATATCGGTAATAAGTTTTGCATTAAGAGCTATTTTCCCTTGCTCAATAACAGTTGCATCTAAAATTGTTTCTATACCTAAATTGAGATTATTTGCTGTTAATTTAAGACCATCCGGTCTTGCTTCAAAAAGAATACATTCAAGAACCGGTTTTGGTGATTTTGCAGAAACTGCTTTGGAAACTATATTTAAACCACTTATCAGAAATTGTTTATTGCATCTTATTTTCATTTTTTGACTCCTTATCGCGCTATAAAGCAGTAAAGAAATAAATATATATATTAGTAGTAATAGTAATAGGGGCTGTTGATTTGTTGAAAAGTATGTTTTCTATTGAAATTATAAAGATTTATAATGTTTATAATTGTTTTAAAAAGCTGTTTTTTTATAATGTAAAACTTGTTGATTTAAGAAAAAAAATTTTTATAAAAATTT
>CALMUC010000139.1 GCA_937872845.1 uncultured Lachnospiraceae bacterium
GCTTTCAATTCACGAGCCGGTTTTCCTTCTTCCTGATACCATCCTCTTCCACCAGTAACCAGAAGGATCTGTCCACCTTTATGATGGATGTGGTATGCATTGATTGTTCCCGGAGCGAAAGTAACCAGACCAACTGGTACTCTCTCTGTTGTAAGCATATTCAAATAGCATTCACCTGTAAAATACTTTGCGAATGCTACGTTTTCTTCACCGATTGGAAATACGTTACCTCCACCTAAGTCTTTTTTCATCTGTTCGATATCCATAAAAAATTCCTCCTTGCTCTTTTTATTTTATGGTACAACCTGAAGTAAGCTCTAGGTCAATAGATTTTGCAACTTTTTACATAAAGTTCATAATTTTTCTGTGACAGTTTGCATTTCAGGTACACTCTATTTCTTATCGGTATCATCATACTCCCATATTGCTTTCTATGTCCAATACCCATTATTATGGGTTGCTTAATGCCTTTTAAGCATAATCTGTTTCTATATCACAATGCAAAACAGATCTGCTGTATTCTGGCAGACCTACTTTGCATTATGATATAGCTTAAATCTGTTTGATAAGATTCAACTCTTTCTTGGATAGTGCTTTTTTTAACTTCTGGTTTTCCTTTATTAGATTCTCATTTTCGCTTTTCAGTTTCTGTAGCTGTTGCCGGAGCAGATTCATTTCCGCTTCCATCGCCTGACTGATAATGTTTCTCCTTGGATCCACCATACCAGCCTGCTGTTCCATTGCTGCATCAATCTCACCTCTTACAATCGGATTCTTGTAAAAGAATCCTCTAGATAAACCAGTCTTTTGCATCAGTGCTGGTACGGACACCTTTTCTCTCTCCAACACCATTGTCCGTATTGTCAGGACTGCCCGTTCCACTTTTTCTTCGCTCTTTCTTTTATTCAATTCCAGCATCTTGTCGTATTTGCTCATATTCTTCTCCCCATCCGTCCAGACTTGCCAGTATAATCTGTGACATAAAATTTCTAACTTCTCTTGTTTCATCTGCCATCCGCTGATTGCTCATTTTTCGGTAATATTGGACACTTCGTACTCCCTTATGTCCCAGGAGCTTCGCTATCGTCCAGTCATCCACATGGAGTTCCGTTAATTTTACCCCATAGCAGTGCCGGAACATATGCGTTCCAAATCCGAATAAGTTTCCGCTGTCATCCCGGATATCTTTTTCATAGATCATTCGAAGCACTTTATCCTGCAAGGTTTGGTAACTGATTGGTCTCTCCGGTTTGTTCTCGTCCGCAAAGATATAAATGCTTTCAGGATAATGCTCATTTGCATAACTGACTGCCTTTCCAATCAGCTGTGCCAGCTCCCGGCTGATCGGTTTTTCATATCTTCTTGTTTTCGGCTGGTATATGATAATCATATCCTGACGGTCATGTTTATAAAGGCAGTCTTTCCGCAAGGTCAGCGTGTCGGAAATTCTGGTTCCAAGCATCTGGTGGATGATCATTGCCCTTGCTATCTGCTCTTCCATTTTTACAATCTGGGCATTCAGTCTTTTCAGCTCACTGTCCGAATAAGATTTGAATTCTGCTTTCCGTTCTGGCGGAAAATCAGATTTTAAAAACAGTTTTGTAAGATGTGGAAAATCATAAATTTTTCCGATTGTTTCCAGCACATTTCGAAGCTTTAGCAGGTCATCCCGGATGCCATTCCCTCCGTTTGATTCTACCTTGATGTTGATTAAAAATTGTTCTATGATCTCCCGGTCAATCTCTTCGCAGGTGCTGATCTTGGAATGCTTTTCATCCAAATACTTTGAAAATTTATTCATTGCGGACAGTTCACGTTTTATACTGCCAAGGGCTTCGGTTTTCAGATGATGGTAAATTGCTTTTTTTACTTCTTCCCGAATATCTGGTTGCCGGATTCCTCTGAAATTTAGTGTCTTATGGTTGACAATCGGATTTGTCCGCAGGATAAGCGGAAGCCTTTCCAGATGCCAGATATCCTTTGCCAGCTCATTGGTTTCTGATCGGTCCAGTGTAAATTCCAGAAGGCTTTCAAAATACCGGATCAGGGCAGCTTTTTCCACCGATTCAGTCTGAATGTTCGTCACTTTATGCTTCGTCAAAGCCCTACCGTTTTGTATCATCCACATTTTCAACTGCTTTATCCAGAAGTCTTTTTCTCTGTCAAGCAGGCTGTTTTCCTGATGGGATGACTTCTGAAAAAATTCACATAAGCTGTTAAAATAATGCCTTTCCCTTTTTATGGTCAGGATGGATACCTGCGTTCCACGGTAGTAAATGTATTCGACAAATTCTGTCTGAAGCTGGTTTCCCGGCAGTTTATCCAGATCAAAATATTGTTCCTTATTCAGCTTTTCCTTTTGCTCATCGGTAGCCAGCTTATAACATTCCAGTTGTTGGAATTTCAGTTTATTATCCATGCTTCTCTCCTTTCTGCATACAGGCAAGCAGGCTGTTTTCCTCTTCCTCAAAGTATGCGTCATTTTCTTTAGCAATTTTTCTTGGCATATAATCTATATACTGCATGGTCATTTCCTCAAACGTATGTCCCAGATAGTCCCGGATGCTTTGGATTGATACGCCATGCTCATAAAAATTGGTTGCTACGGTATGTCGGTAATCATGAGACTTAAAAATATATTCTCCATTCTGTATGCCTATCTGGGAGCAGTATTTTTTCATCTGCCCCATGAAGGTGCTTTTGGAAAATGCTCCACCTTTCCGATTCCGAAAAATGTATGCTTCTTTTTTGGTAGGGTGCTTTTTCAGATAAACCTGCATCAGACGATACAATGTTACCGGAATGGGAACCCTTTTATAATTTTTCATTTTCACCTGGTAGACCTTCATCCAGCAGTCACCATTCTGGATATAATACGCATCCCCTTTTAAGGTGCAGACCTCACTGATCCGGAGTCCCACACACCAGAGATGTAAAAACATCATTCTCAGGTGTTCAGGAAACTGTGAGAGGTTTTGGATAATTTCCATATACACATCCTCTTCCACACTTCTGTCATGGTGGACTGGGATCTGTTTTTCCAAGTAATACGATGCATAAAACGGAACCTTTTTTATATACCCCTTTACTTCCAGAAATTTCATAAAAAACTGTATTCCCGAAACATTGGTATTAAATGTCTTTGCTCCCATAGCACCATTCTGCAAATTCTTTAAATATACATCAATCAGGCTGGCATCACACTTGGTAACTTCCAGTTCGCTGATCTCCTGCAAAAAATTTCGAATGGTTCGGAATCTTTCGTACACCGTACTGAGCGCCAGTTCTCCGATTCCAATTTCGTACTTCATATATTCCTGAAGCAGCAATCGATTCTTGGGCTGTAGAACTTCCTGAAATGATATTTTTTCTATACTGTCACTCTGGTTTATTCTTTCTTTGGCAATACGAAACCGCTCTAAATACCAGATGGTAGCATCCCATCTTGTTTCATCAGTTTCTATAAAAATCACTTTACGGGCAGTTTCCACAATGCTCTTCAGTCGTTTTCGCCGTTGCTCTTTCTCGACTTTCTGCTTCAGGTAGTCCTGAAATGCTGTTTCCTGTTCCAGCTCCAGAAGCTGGATATCTGTAATCTGCTCCCGGATGCAAAATTCGTAAAAAAGCTGTAGCCCGGTCAGTTTATATTCCCTCAGTCTGGAAATTTCATAATTCTTCAGAATATATTCCAGCACGGTAAAAATCTGACGTTTCAGTTTCTCACTGGCTGCCGCTTTAAAATTCCAGACCATGTTGCTCCGACACCGTACCGTTTCCACACTCTTTACGATTACAGGATCTGAGTGGTATGGAACAAAAAGTATTTCATTTTTATATTTCCATTCACATTCCCTCTGTCCAGCCGGAGTTTTCATCCGTTCCCGGATGTACGCCTGCCGTATCCGGTCGAACGTTCCGGTATATCGGTAAATGTAATTTCGCTTTATCAGCGGGGTTATGTATAATTCAAATTTCATTCGCAGTTCATAATCTATTTCCGAAAGATGTTCTACCATCTCATCTGCCAGAAACAGCAGAATCTGTTCTGTAATGGAACTTCCTGCTTCCTCTTTTGCAAACTCCCGGATTTCTTTTCGTAGCTGCTCAATCCGCCTGCTCCGTTCTTGTTCTGCCTCTATAAAAGACTGTAAAAACGCAGGCATAAAAACCACCTCCTATAGCAATTCCTCAATCCCATACAGGGAGGAGTGTTTCTCGTAGAATTCCTGGCTGGCATCCAGCAGTTCATCATCCACAATGTCCAGATAATTGATGGTTGTCTGGATGTGGCGGTGTCCATAGGCCAGCTGTATCAGTTCCAGCGACCATCCTGCTTTTCTCCGCTCATTTCCAAAGTAATGCCGGAGCATATGAGGCGTGATCTTAATCCCTGTTTTCTTATCCATTCTTTTTAGCATGGAGTATACTGCTTCCACGTTCATTGGTTTTCCGATATTATCCCCGGAAATATTCACAAACAGGCTTGTCTGGTGCTGAAGTAGTTTTCGGTACTCTGCGATATACAGATTTAAAAAGCCGAAGGTATCTTTGCTGATCTTCGCACTTCGGTATTCTGCATTCTTTGCTCTCGCTCCATTTTCATTGTCCTCACGGAAATATACCCGGATTATGTGGTTCTGATAATCAATGTCCTTACTGTAATCAATTCCTAAGATCTCACCGATTCGGTAGCCTGTCTCTGCCAGAAGCAGCATGAGAAGCCGATCTCTTATATTGGTACACGCTTTCAAGATTTCCACAATTTCATCTTTCTTTGCTGCTCTCGCCTTATGCTCTTCCTCTTTTAAATAGCCTTTGAAACTCTTTGATCGTATGCTTTTCTTTACGCCTACTGCATCCACGGCTACAAAATAATTATAGGACAGGACTTTCAGCTCCCCGAACTGCTGGTACTCTTCTTCTATAAAAAGATAGAACCTGAACACATCTCTTAAGTATGCGTTGCAGGTTCCATTGTTTGGAGATCTGTGATTTTTATCTCTGGTATGCTTCCCGGCTTTCAGCCAGTATAAAAATTCCACAAAGTGATTTGTCTGTTCAACATAAGGCATTTGATATACGTCTGTCAATTCCTTTTTCTTTTCATGGATGTATTCCAGATAGTACAGGATTGCAAGTGCGGAGCGCCGCACCGTATTCGGTGAACATTTACTCCGTATCTTGTGCATCAGATATTTGGTTGGAAGCAGGACGATATCCAGTGTTTCCACATCTCTGATAAAGAAATAAACGGTGGAACCCTCTCTTTCTTTTTCCAGTTCATATCGTCTCATTCCTGCTCACTTCCTTTCCTCTAACGCTATACACAGTATACCCAACTCATGCCAATAAAGCTATCACCAATACCACCAATTCGCTCCAAACCGCCCCTGAAATACCACTAAACTTTTTGTCTTATTTTCTGTCCAGATCTGGGCAGAACCAACAACACCACGGATGTTATCAGCTGTAGTAACGCTCCACTTTCCGGCTTCGGATAAAGTCCTCTACTTCATCGATTTTTTCTGCCATCTGGCACTTTGGCAGGGCGTCCAGAACATCTCCCCGGTACTTTCCTTTCTTTGCCGCTCGGTGGTCTAAAATGGACACTACACAGGTGTCCTGCTCCGTCCGGATCGCCCGTCCGAATCCCTGGCGCAGTTTCTTCTGCATATCTGGAACAACAACATTTTGAATGTAGGATTCCAGTGATCGGTATTGTTCCCTTTGTGCTTCATGGATGGGGTCCGGTACAGCAAACGGCAATTTTACAATGATCAGGGACGATACCATATCCCCCGGAAAATCCACACCTTCCCAACAGGAGCCGGCTGCAAACAGAACGGCATTTTCCATCTTCTTAAACCGTGCGATTTCTTCCTGTGAGTTTCTCCATACCTGCACCATCGGGAACGGGATCTGATCCCGCAGGAGCTGCTGCACATTTCCCATCAGGGTATAAGATGTAAACAGTACCAGTGTATGCCCAAAAGTAGAACACACCAGATCACGGATCTGGCCTGCAAGTTGCTCGACCTCTTCCCGGCTTCCCTT
>CALMUC010000140.1 GCA_937872845.1 uncultured Lachnospiraceae bacterium
CGTGTGCTCTTCCGATCTCATTCGTCAAGCGATGAAGCATAAAATGTGAAACTAAAGTGTTAACTGCGGATTTGAAATAAAAATATAAATGTAAAGCATAAATAAACGGGTTCCGACATATACTGTCGGAACCCGTTTTTATCGTGTTATGACCTTTTTATAAGCCAGTTGACAATATATGCATATACATCATCGCGGTCAGTTTCATTCAATATCTCATGGCGGTCGCCTGAGAACAGTTTTAGTTTTAAATCATAAATACCATTTTGTGCGTAAAGTTCATATACTTCCCGGACACCATCACCAAAACGCCCGACAGGATCCTGATCACCGGAAGCCAGTAATATCGGAAGTGTTTTTGGAATCATAGATATATTCTGCCTTTGACATGTAAAACATACGGAAGAAAGAAGAGCGTCATATCCATTTAAAGTAAAGATGTATGTGTCACGAGGGTCTTTATAGTAATTTGAAACAATTGACTCATCTTTGGTAAGCCAGCAGTTTGATTTGTCATTACAAGTGAGGTCATAAGTTTTGTAGGAATTTGAATATGACATATTACGGATGACTTTGGAACGATAATGCCAGCCATTTATTTTTGCCATTGCATGAATGAGAGCCATTCCTGGAATGGTAGTTGAATTAGATTCAAATCCAGTCCCGGAGAGTATTGCGCCAGAGAAACTGCTGCCTTCATATGCAAGATACTGGCGGACAAGATAACTTCCCATGCTGTGACCAAGCAGAAAATATGGAATGCCAGGATATTTTTTATGAATTCCCAGATAAAGACGATTAATATCATGTATAAGAAAATCAACCGGATGATTTGAACCGGTTTGGTTTGCAATAAATCCCCAGTTTTCAACGCTGGTTACGGATTGCCCGTGCCCAAGCAAATCATGTCCGACAACAATATAATCATATGAATTCAGATATCTGGCGAATGAGTCATAACGTTCTATATATTCAACCATACCATGAACAATTTGGACAATTCCACGAATCTTATGCCGATTTTCATGATTTTCAATATCAGGAATCCACATTACGGCATGGATGTTTGTTATGCCATCGGATGATGGAAAAGTAAAATTTTTTTTCAAATTATTTACCTCCACTTTTTTACCTTTTTCAAAATAAAATAAACAGATGAATCCAATAATTTGATTATATGCATCATGAATACTTTCCGCAAGGAGTTAATTTGAATGAAATATGAACAAAATATGAACAAACAACTTGACATAGCAAACGCGTTTAGTATAATGAATTTAATTTTAAAATCATATGTGGCAAAGCAGGAGTAATTCTGTGACGCAAAGCTAGAGGATCTTTTACAAGGCTGACATTGTTTAATGGTAATAGTGTTATAACATTGACAGAGTCATAGTGAGTAAAAGACAGCCAGTTGCATGTATATTGATAAAAGCTGCAGTCACATTATTTTTGAACTATGTGGCTTTTTTTTGTTTAATGATTTCAAATCTGAAGGTGAGAGAGCAGATGTGGAATCAGGCTGAATACGGGCAGTATATAGCTGCAGATGTGGAGGGTTATGAAAAATTATTTCAGTAAAGGATTTTCACTTATTGAACTTATAATTGTCATTGCAATAATGGCAATACTTGTGGCGGCAATTGTGCCGGCATTAATCAGATATATAGATAAGTCAAGAACAACTGTTGATACTGATTCGTGTGACGAGGTTGCAAGAGCTGTTACAAATGAACTTGTGGCTGATGATATTGATACATTTGCACCTGGAGCAGCAGCTTCTGCCAAATTTACTGTAACTGTAACAAAAAATGGGACTACTTTTACAGGTACAGAAAATCTTTTGAATGGAGAATCACATGTTAAAGATGTTTGCAAGGGACTTGGTATAAATCTTGACAGCAGTTCAGGTACTACTTATTTTTCTTCGGATTTAAAAACAAAAAGTGATCATACTTACTATGAAAAAGATACAACCGATGCATCTAAACAGGGATTTAAAGTTGAACTTAATCACGATGGCACTGTAAAAAAATATTGTTATTATAATAAGTAGGTAACGTTAACTGTTACACGATATAAAAAATGAATCTTTGTATATGTTAAAGCAAAATAAAATTTTAAAAAGGAGGCGGAGGGAAAACTGTCTCCTTTTTTGAATTTTATTTATAAAAAGTTTTGTGAAAAAGTTACATAAAAACCAGAAAAATGACCGAAAATGACTGAATATAGGCACATTTGTTTGACGATTAAACTGTGCTGTAATATAATTATTTTAATTATAATTGCTGTCAGTATGTACTTTTTTAGATTTGAGTCAGGTGAAACGGCATGAGACATAAAATCCAAAAAATAAATAATAAATTACAGAGTAAACTCTTATATTCAATAAATGAGCATAAAGGGTTTACTCTTATTGAAATGATTGCGGTAATATCGATTCTTTTGATACTTTCTACAACAGTTATATTTGGGCTTGTAGGGTGGTATAACTGGGCAAATTTTATAAAGGCAAATTCTACTGCAGAAGAAATATTTATGGCATCTGAAACACAGCTTGCCGGTTACAGTGCGGATGGTACGCTAGACGATTTTACTGCAGATTTAAAGGATAAAAACGGTAAATTCATAAATGCATTAGGGAAAGAAAGTATAGCTAAACTGAAAAATGAAGATGGCGAAGCTTATGACATAAATTCTATATGGAAAAGTTCATCGACTGACAATCAGGGAACAATTATATTTGTACGCGCTAATCAGGGCGATTATATAAAATATCAGAAGAACCAATCTGACAATACAATTTCGCCTACAGCTAAATATGTATTTAAAATGCTGAATGGTAGAATTGATAATCCTGAAGTTCTTAATTCATCAATTATAATTGAATTTTCTCCTGATGGAGGGCAGATTCTTTCTGCATCATATAATGGAGTACGGGGTTCCCTGTACTATTCAGCAGTGGAAAACAAAAAACCTACGTCGGATGCTGTCGATATTTCAGACAGACGTGAATCTGTGCGCCGTGAGACATCTACAGGCTATTATGGTGTTGATACACTTTCCAAGGAACTTAAGGCAGGTATAAAAAAGTCTTCTATTGAAAAAGTTACAATTAATAATGAGAATACACTAAATGTTGCAATACAAGGAACAAAATTATCTGAACTTGGAAATGTAAAAATTAATATATATGATGTTCCAATAAGCGATGAAGTTAATCATACAGGTGAATCAGACCCTGGATTAATGTTAAGTCTTAACTTTAAAGCTGCTGATTTGAAAGAATCATATAAATACACTCCAGATGCAGCGGGAAACAAAGCAAGCACTGAAGTCCGGAGAAAGACACTTCCTATGGAAGTTACTGACAGTAGTGGAAAGGTACTTGCGGCAGCAAAAAATGTACCAGTTTATTATACTGAAGATGGTACGACTCAGATTTTACATGTTGTTCTTGATGCATATGATCTTAATTTATTTAATAATAAGAATAATGAAGAGATAAAAAATACATATTCATGGCTGTCATATCAGATTCTGGTAAATAACAGAAAATTTCCGGGATATAAAATTTATGCAACTGTAAAGTCAGATAATGATGCACTTCATCCAGTACCAGGAACAACAGATCCAAGCAATTCAGATTTTACATGCTTTGATAAGATAACATATGATTCGGCTAAAAATATAGCTGAATATTATGTTTCAAATGCAAGGCAGCTAAGTAATATCAGAACAGTAGTAACAGATTATACAGATTTATCCAAAACAAATATTGATACCACACAATTGTATTTAAAAGATAAAGTCAGTAAAAATGATGCTGTAAATATATATAATCATGTGTTCCGTATTGTAAAAGAAGGAACAGGAGATGGAACCGGAACAGATGATGCAGCACCGAGTTTTTATACATTTATAAATAAAAATCATCATGAGATTATATTAAATACATCGGCGGCTCAAGCTGGCGGTAAAGAACTGAATAAAGATAGTTCATTCACGGCAATTGATTATCAAAAATTTTTAGATGATGATGGTGTCTATGATTCAGGTTCTAAGGAAGCATCCACATTTACGGTAAAAGATTTTCCATTTGTTACAATATCTGGAATGGTTGATGACTGCACTGATTGGAGTAAGGCTGAAAAGCCTGCAAGCTGGGATGTATATCAATTCACAGGTGTGGTAAAACTTGGTTCAGATGAAAGTAAAACTGATTCTGAAAAAGCTGATTGGATAGATAATAGCTATGTTTTGAAAAATTTTAAGTTCGATTATTCTGCAAACAGTGCTGTCAGCACCGAAAATAGGGAGATAGGAACTGGACTTTTTGGTATATTTGGAGGCAGTGCAGATCATATTAATTTTAAAGATACTGTGGTTAAAGGCAGAATGGACTATGATGCAGGGGCTGTTAAACTTGGACACAGCTATGCAACAGGTGTATTTTGCGGCGAGTATGTTCCGGCAAAAACGAATAGTGCTGAAGATGAAACAAAGACATTAGAAAAAATTTATAATTCGGTATCAGAAGATAAGACGGGAAGCATTGACAGTGAAAGCGAGGTATCGGTAAAAGGACTTACAAATATAGGTGGAATTGTGGGTTCACTTCGTTCATATCGCAGTTATAAATCATTTTTCACAGGAGATAAAGAAAATAATGTACTTACAGTAAATGAAGCAGATAAAATAAATAAAGAGATGAACCTTAGAGGCTGCGGTTTTAAATTTGCAAATCTCATTAATGAAGAAAACATTTATCTTGGCGCGGCAGCGGAAAGTAAGGAATCATCAGCCGCTGAAAAAAATGCCGGAGGAATTATAGGAAAAGCAGAGGTAATAGCTGAGTCATCAGATGGAGGGTTTGAAAATTATAATAAAAAACAAAAATATGAAATAATTCCTGGAATTAATATATCAGACTGCATAAATTGCGGAATTGTAACAGGAACAGAAAATATTGGCGGAATTGCAGGCCTTGCAACAAATGCAATTTTGAATTCTGATTCGGAAGATGAATCAAAAGATGTCTATAAAACTGCAGCAGATGTATTTGGTGGTACAGATTATAATAATGTATTAAAAGGTTTTGAGTTTGATATTGAAAATTGTACGGGTGGTTTTATTTATAGAAATATTACTGATAAGGACATTTCTGGATACATATCGGCATCAGGCGAGTCTCATAAGAACAGAAATATTGGCGGAATCATCGGAAAAACTGTGGCAGTTGCCGGCACTGAAATTGACATAACAGGATGTACTGTAAACAATTATAAGAAATATTCAGGAACTGTAAATGTTTCAGGATACAACTGTATTCTTGGTTTTGAAAATGCAGGTGGAATTATCGGAACTTCCGCAACTCCGTCTACGATTTTTGGTGGTGCTGAAAATGCTGATGGAATAGTCAGAATTTCAGATACCGAAACAAGAACCGGTATTAAAATAAATGCATATAGAATTGCAGCAAATTCTTGTGCTGGCGGTATTATAGGATCCGGAAATGCAGAATTGAATGCGGAAAACGGAGATATCGAAATTTCAGGAGATTTAATTTACGGAAATTCAAATTCCGGAGATTTAAATTCAGCAGGTAAAACAAATTCCCTTGAAATTTTTGCAGATCATGCGGCTGGCGGACTTGCCGGAGTGTTTGAAGATAAATCTGAGTTAACAGTTAAGAACAGCAAAAAGATAAATATTACCGGAACTGTTTATGGTAATGACATGATTGGCGGACTTGCCGGAATAAATGCGTGTGAAGGAATATACTCGGCTTTTGGAGCAGATAATACAGTAAATGCTGCTGTTGAATTTAATGATTCATATGTACTTGGAAGAAGATATATTGGCGGAATTTTTGGATTAAATAGTGTTTCATTTACAAAAGATGCAGAAGTACATTTTAATATTCAGAACAGTGGTGATTTTTATGTAAATGGTCTGGAATTTACAGGTGGAATTATTGGACTTGACACAGTACCGGAAACTATAGCTGCATCAGGTTTAAATGAAAATGGATACCATGATTCTCAAAATCTATGGTATAAAAATACAGCATCCGGACTTATTCAGCTTTGCGAAGGGATAGATAAAAATTCCGGAGAAAGTGCAGCTGATTTTGAAACATTTGGATATATCCGTAAAGCAAATTGGAGCAGTACAGCAGTTGAAGGAAATTCAGCTGGAAAATATAAACTCCCTAAATGTACAGAAACGGCAAGTGCATTTAATGGAGTTAAATCTATTAATGATAAAAATACTAAAAACAATCAAAAGTCTTTTACGATTTATGTAATAAATGGAGCGCAGTCAAACGGCAGCATTTATGTCAGCGCAAATGATAATGTTGGCGGAATTATCGGAACCGCTTCTGATAATTCAAATATCAAAATAAAAGATACAGTTAATACGGCCCATGTGACAGCGTTAACCAAAGGAGAATTAAACGCAGGCTACACATATGCCGGTGGAATTATCGGCATGCTGCCAAATAACTCAACTATAGATAATTGCTCTAATTCTGATAATGCTTTGATAAAAACAAGTGGAACATATCTTGGCGCACTTACAGAAACAAATGATGGTACTATTATAAACTGTACGTCAAACTCAATATCGTCAGATGGGAATGTGTATGTTGGCGGGCTTGCGGCGGTAAATAATGGAACCATAAATAATTCGGCATTTGCTGTAAATGGTCTGATTTCAAGTAAAGGAAGTGCCGGAGGATTTACTGCTATAAATAAAGGAACAATAGATTTTTCCGCGAGTTCAGCTAATGTTTCAATATTCAGTGTTACATCAACAAATAGTGCGGGACTGATATCCGCAATATGCGATGGTGCGGGGATTATTACGGCAAAGGGTGCCATTGGCTCTCAGGCGGGAGAAAATGTTACAGTTACATCTGATACAGGATGTGCCGGAATAGCAGCCGGTGAATTTAATAGTACGGGAAATTTAACATTTGATACCCTCTCAATTGGCAGCAATGCAGTGACCGGTACAGTTACTGTAAAAGCAGGCACATATGCCGGAGGAGTATTTGGAAATATAGCAAGTGATGGAAACGTTACCTTTAAGAAGTGTGTAAATAATGCATCAGTTTCATCGACAGGAATTGCTACTCAATTGCATGGCGCCGGAGGAATTATTGGCGGTTATAGCTATACTAAAGGAAGTCTTACAGTAAATGATTGTGTAAATACTGAAAATGGAGCAGTTACATCATCTGTAATAACAGGCGGCACGGCAGAAATAACAGCCGGAGGAATTGTTGGCAGTGTAGCAGGGGATAATGCATCCGTTCAGATTAATAATTGCCGCAATTATTACACTGGGGCGGAAAATGCATTCAGCGGAATAGTGGGTGCAGGAACTGTGCAGAAACTTGTTAATTGTTTCGATGCAGGTAAGAATTCGGTTCATTTTGGAAATGTTACTGCAGAAAAATGTACAGATGCATCGGGAAATCAAACAGATGCTAAAAACAGTAATTTCTATATTTCAGATGATGCATATTCACAGCAGTCAGATGTAAAATTTGAAGCAGGGTACAGCTATGTAACATATGATATATTTGGTAAGCGGTTTCATTCTAATCCGTATTATTTTGGTGATTGTAATTCGGCAAGAGAATGGGCAGCAAATTGGTTAAAACAAACTTTTCATCTTGCATCATATGATGTACTCGGAGATATAGATGAAAATACTGATATAACTCCATCCATAGAAAGAAATGTCAGAAGTAAAGAAAAAATTCTTATTATTGAGAAAAATCTTTGCTATGTATTTCAGTTGAGAAAAGCGGACGATAGCGGAACAATGGCTGATTCAACTGCAACTATGAAGAAACTTAAATTTGTCTGGGATCCTGTTGTTGATACTGTATATACGAATAATGGAAATACGAAAACTGCAGATATGCAGTTAGGATATACAGTTTCTTTTAACGTATATGCATATGATGAAAATGGTAATAAAATTTTTAATAAACCTTATTCACAAACGGTCCTTTCTTCAGCTGCTGCAATATCTGAAATTGATTTAAGTGAAGTAAGCAGCATTCCGATTTCCAGTGTGGAAATAGAAGTAACAGGTGTAACTGTAAATTATGATAAGAAAAATAATAAAATTAAAGAGAACTATCCTGCCGTTTCTCTAAGGACAATGAACTGGATGCCATCAGATGGTGATTCTTATCAGTATGCAGAAAGGTGTGACGATGTAACTGAGTCAGTATCTGATGCAATAAAAAATAAATTAATCAATATTTATGAAAGTGGAGAAGATGAAATTCCCCTTTATGAAACTGATGATACAACTGCATCAGGACAAAAACTATTTGTTTTAAGCGGTACAAAAATCACAGATCCGTCTTCACAGCATGCAGACAGGAAGTATGCTTCAATAGATACATGGTATGAAGAATTTATTAATAATAATACTTCTGTTGTAGGTGGGGTAAGCAGGATTTATAACAAGGTCACTGATTCCACTGATACAGCTACAGAAGGAGATGCAGATGAAAAGACATCAGTAATAACTTCGACAGGTGTTACGGGGACAGCAGACGAAAAAGGAACAACAGAAGTACCAACAGATGATAATTCGGATGATGCTGACATAGATACAATAGAGAAAAATGCCGGCGTTTATTAATAAAGAATAAATAAGTGTAAATGACTGTAAATATTTTTCTGGAATGGAGGAGGTACAAAATGAAAATCACAGCATCCGGGTTTTTGAATAAGAAAGCTGTACTTAATATATGCACTTCTTCCCGCAGATTAAAGACAGGAAATATAAAATGTAAATGCAATTTTTCAAAAACGCTAAAAAAGGATATGCAAAATTCCGGAGTTGCAATGATTGCAGCGACAATAGTGCTGACGGTGCTGATTGTATTTGCATTTTCACTTATATTAGTTTCTTATACAGTCTGGACAACGGCACAGAGGGAAAATGAAAGAGCAAAGGCTGATTCAATATCAAATAGTCTTGCAAAAGAACTTGACAGTGAACTGACTCAGGGAGATGTAAGCACAGTTGGTACATTTGCAAATAAAATGAAAATATATATGGAAAATGAAACGGATGTTTCAAGTCATATTTATGATTTGAATGTTACAAATGAAAAGACAGATGCAGTTGTTAAAATCAGTAATAAGACAACAGTTCAGTTTTCTAAAGTTGCTGCATCCGATTCTACAACAGAAAAATGGCTTCAGGTTGATGTAACCTCAATGGTTGGAGATGAGAAGTGCGTTGTGACATCAAAATATAAGATAGTAAGCAATGAAAGTGTTGAACGCTGGTATTTTGTAGAAAGAGATTAATGTTTTTTGAAAATATTAATACTGTCAGAATGGGATGGATGATTAATATGAGATTAAAAAAAAATGTATCCAAAATATTAAAAAGAAATAATCAGAATAAAGGAACAACAATCCTTGAAGTTGTTACAGCATTTACTGTTATAGCAATAATATTTGTTTCGCTTTTCCATATTATTCAGTTTTCGTCAAATCTCATTACTTCAGCAGCAAGTAAGAAAAAAGCGGAAGAGTCAGCTGAAAGCGCAATTTATCAAAATAATACTCCGGAGGAAACTTCGCTTAAACTTGTTTCAGAAAGCAGCAAAACTGATTATATTACTCTGGCAAATGGCAGAATATATATATCGAAGGGGACTGCTGATGATCAATCGGTAGAACTATACGACATAAGATATGTAAAGTGAAAAATAATAAATAAATGAATTAATAAATAAATTAATCAATAAATAAATCAAATTATGAATGTATTGACAGAAAATAAACTGATTGCAGTTATATGCAGCACAGATTGAAATTTAAAATAAGAAAGATGAAGAATTATGCAGATGAAAAATATGCAAGATCAAACCTTTCAAAAACAGAATCATATGAAACGAAATTTAAAAGTGAAAAATGAGAACAATTTTGGCTTTACATTGGTCGAATTGGTTGTCTGCTTTGCTTTGCTCGGAATTCTTCTTGTTTGTATGACACAGGTTATTTCTTCGACTGCATCAATATTTTATAAGGCAAAGAGTGTTTCAGAGGGTACTAAAGCTTCAGATATGGTAATGGTAAAAATAACAGAGGAAATAGAGGAAGCGGTATCCGCAGCTGATGGTGATGAAATTCCGGTTATATCAAAAGATGAGGATGACAATTTCACATCTATATCGTTAAAGGATAAAGAAGGAAAAAATGTAGTCATTTCTGCAGACAGGATAAGCAAAAAATCAGAAAACAGATATTTGAAAATTCATGACATATCATCGGGATATAATATAGATTCGACAAAAGCTGAAGAAGCACCGGACTGGACATATGATACTAAAGCATATATGGGATATCATATTACAAAATTTCAAATGTCATATGCATATGATGCAAAAGATGCATCAAAGAAAAATTATCAGAAGAATGTGATAAAAGTTGTGCTTACGATGGATAATCCCAAATATGAAAGCATTACTGTAACACGTTATATTAAGATGTATCAGATAGATATAAAATAATAAATTTATGGGGAAGAGTATAATTATGTCAGAAAGAGCAAAGGATGTTCTCCGGAAAATTATACATGTGACAGTTATTGTACTTTTGATATTTGCGGCTGTATGTATTGGGACTTTCTTCTTCAAATTGAAGATTGAGGCTCATGATGTGCTTCGTGAAGCCAAAAATGTAAAGCTTGCATTTTCGGCTGTGAATATTGAATTGTATGCACAGAATAAATCGATTTATGATTCTGGAAAATCAGATGGAATGGGCGAAGGCGTTGAAAGCAAAGTCCGTGAGTTTATGAAACTTAATGAAAATTCAAAATTTTCAATTACTGCATATAATGGAAAAAAGCGAACTGTTACGGGCATGATTTACAGAAGAGGAAAATATGAGGCGGTATATTATACAAATGACAGTGGTGAGCATTGGCAGGTAAATGTTATATATCCTGTTGTGAAATTCACAAATTCAGATAAGGAAGAAAATTAAAATGAGTGTTCTGCTTGATATTGCAATGCTGCTTTCGAAAACAATAATTCTTGTTTTGTATTTTTTTATGGGCGCGGCTGTTTTTTCATTTCTCAATGTAATAGCGGGAAGAATGCCTAAACATGAACAATTTATACGTGGTAAGTCGCATTGTGAAAAATGTGGTCATGAGCTTGCAATGAAAGATATGGTTCCTGTGGTTTCATGGGTGAGTCTGAAAGGCCGTTGCAGATACTGTGGAACAAAAGTATCATTCAGATATATGGCTGTTGAACTTTTCGGAGGATTGTCTACAGTTGCGTTGATACTTACATTTGGACTTAATATTTATGGATTATCTGTATTTGCGATATTTGGTATACTTGTTCTGACAGCGGAAATTGATTTTGATTTTGGAGTTATTCCGCCGGTGCTGATAGCTGCAGTTCTTGTGGCAGGAATCATTTCACTTGTAACGATGGCTGATGTGCCGGAAAAGACAGGAGAACTTTTACAGGGAATCAGACTTGAGGATGGTTCATATGTATTCACTGCAAAATCACTTATGAGGGGGATTATTGCAGATGGCAGCAATGATTTTCAGATGATCGGATTGGGATTTTCAAGGCATTTGATGGGATTCCTGATTGCCGGTTCGGTGTTTTATATGACAGGTCTTGTTGCTGCAGGATTAATAAATTTCAGAGAAGTGCAGTTTATAGCATCAACAGGATTTATTGTTATAAAAGGTATAAAATCTGCAATCATATATATTATTATGATGATGGTTACTGAGGTGATATTTCTGCTTATTCCAAAGATGCGGAAAAGGCATACTGCAGCAATATCTGCTGTGATAACAGTTACTACAATGATTTTTGCATATAGAATATTTTGACGAATGATTTGATTTTTTTAGGAGGGTAGCTTTGGACAATTTCAGATACAAAGCGAAGGATGAAAAAGGGAAAAATATTGTTGGTATCATGCGTGCACGGGATGAGCAGGAGGTCCACGATAAATTAAAAGTGCAGGGACTTTATCTCATTGAAGCTAAAAATGGGACTAAAACCCATGCCGGGATAAAAAGAATGAGGTATGACAGACTGGCTGAGTTTTCCAGAAATCTGTCAAAGTTTCTTGGTGCAGGAATTACGCTTATAAGAGCACTCACAATAATTTCTGAAGATGAAGCACTTAAACCACAGGAAGCAAAAATATATCGGGAAATACTTAGACTTGTAAGGGGAGGGATGCCTTTGTCAGATGCACTTGCTGAACAGGGAGATACATTTCCGCTTCTCTTTATAAATATGATGAGAAGTACAGAGTCATCTGGAAATATGGACAGAACGGCAGCTCAGATGGCGGATTATTATGATAAAGAATACAGACTTACACAGAAAGTCAAGAGTGCAATGGTATATCCTAAAATTCTGGGAGTACTTATCATAATTGTTGTAGCTATAATAATGGGTTTTGTTATACCACAGTTTTCTTCCCTTTTTGAACAGATGGATAAGCTGCCCGTGGCAACAACTATTTTGCTTGCAATAAGTAATTTTGTTGCAACGAAATGGTATGTAATAATATTTGTTGTATTTTTTATATATGTTATTTTGCATGCATTGTCTTCAATTCCTGCCGTGAAAATTTTTAAAGGCAGGATGGAGCTTCATCTTCCGGCGATAGGAAAATTAAAAAAAGTTATATATACAGCGCGGTTTGCGAGAACACTTTCGAGCCTTTATTCTGCTGGTATTCCAATTGTTACATGCCTTTCTATAGCCAAAACAACAATAGGAAATTTATATATTGAAAATCAGTTTGATGATATGATTGCTGAGATACGTGCAGGCGGTAATCTTTCGGATTCAATAAGAAAAGTTGATGGGTTTGTAAAAAAACTTGCTTCGACAGTTGCGGTAGGCGAAGAAACAGGTCAGCTTGATACTATGCTTACATCAATAGCAAATTCTATGGATTATGATTCCGAAATGGCAACAGAACGAATGGTATCATTATTGGAACCCATAATGATAGTTATAATGGCAGTGGTAGTTGGTTTTGTTATGATTGCAATAATACAGCCAATTTATGGATCATATAAAGCAATTTCAAATCAGGGAATGTAAACAGAGGGAGAAAACAATTATGAGTGTAGTTTTATACCTTGCCAATATGGAGGTTCAGGCTGTAACCGGAAAACGGGGGAGAATAGGAAAACTTGAAACTATTGCTTCCGGGAAAGCACCTGAGGGATCAATTATTAATGGTATTGTTACTGATGTAGACTCCTTTACAAGATTCCTTTCGGAATTTTGGATTTCGAATAATTTGCCGAAGAAAGATGTCTATATAATCGTAAACAGTACTAAAATTGCAGGGAAAGCTGTTGAACTGCCTAAACTTAATAAGAAAAAGACAGATGAATATCTGTCAAGAGAACTTGCTGATATGCAGCGGGAAGGCGAGAAAAGCGTCTTGGGATATACTGATCTCGGTATTACAAATGGCAGGTTGATGCAGTATATTTTTGCTACGATTGCACCAAAAGATCTTATAGGTGATTATGTAGATATATGCACTAATATCGGAATAGAACTGAGAGGTATTTATTCTGCAGAATGCAGTATAATCGGACTTATAAAAAAACTTGAGACTATTAAATACAAGTCGTTTATTGCACAGATTATGAATGGAAATCTGGTATCAAATGTACTTTGGGTTGATGGCAAGTTTAATTATATAAATAGTGTTAGATGTTTCCATGACTACGGAACAGAGGAATACTATGAGGACTGCGCAAGAAGCCTTGGGCAAATAGGCCAGTTTATGCAGGCACAGAAAATAGAAGCACCTATTGAAAAGATATTTATTGCAGGTACAAGAGAACACAATATTGATTTTTATCATGACCTTGCTGCAAATCAGGGAGTAGATGCAAATGTTGAGGTGATTAATCCTGAAATAGGGAATAATGCAGATTTGAATTTTGCAGCTCAGCTGTCATTTATTGCCGTCAGCGGGCTTTATGAATTTGGTAATGAAAGTAATTTTCTTGGCAGATACAGTAAAAAGGATGAACAAAGTAATGAAAATACATCAGCAATAAAAGACAAAGTAATATTGATTCTGGCAGTTGCTGCTATAATGATTATAGTATTTGGTACATCTGTGGTATTTAAATTAATGCGGCAGAGAAAACTTAATGAACTTAAGGCATATAATGACAGTTCTATAGTTAAATCACAAATTGAAGAGTATCAGACTGCTTCTGAAAAATATGATACATTAACAAGTCAGTATAATTCGATCTCAACAGTAAAAGAAAGTCTCGAAACATATCCTGTAGGCAGTGAAGATATAATTAAAGTGTTGAATGATACAGCAAAGGGGTATGCAGATATTGAGATAGAAAGTTTTGATGCAGATGCCGGAATAATGACAGTACAGGCAAAAGCACCGAAGGTAAAAGATGTAAACAGATATATAGCAAGACTGAAAAAAGCAAAAATATTTCATACAGTTTCATATACAGGATATACTAAAATGGATGACGGAACCTGGGAAATACATGTTTATTGCACATTGGCTGAAAGTGCAGGAAGAAAGGAGAAATAAATTATGAAGTCTGAAATGACAGAAAAAGATAAAAAACTCCTTACTTTTCTTGTACTGATTGTAGTTGTAGTCGGTATAGGATATTGGGGTATTAAGCCACAGATTCAAAAAATAAATAAGATAAATACTCTTGTAAGTGATGAACAAGATGAAAAAAAAGAAAATGAAACCAAAACAAATATGTTAAGTAGTATTGAATTGGAAAATGATGAACTCACTGCATCAATAGGTGATGCAGAAAAAAAGTTTTATCCTGTCATGTCGAGTGATGAAATTGACAATATGCTGACAGGAAATGCACTCAACCTTGGACTTGACTGCTATGAACTTACAATAGAAATGCCGGATGGACCATCATCAAGGCAGGCGTATCAATACTCAAAACTTTATGAAACACAGCAGGCTGAATTAGCAAGTGAAAGTACAGATGATACAAGCGGATCTGATACAAGCGGATCTGATACAAGTGGATCTGATACAACAACTGAATCTGTGAACGTTGACAGCAATACTTCAGGAAGTACAGAATCAGGCACAGATGAAAAATCATCAGAAAATGGAAGCAGTACGGAATCTGCTGAAAGTTTATCTGGTGGTAACACAGACATTGAGGCTGCAACAGCAACAATAGTTTTGAACGGAGACACCAAGGCATTACAGAAATATGTAAATGATATCATTTCAAGTGATAAATATATCTTCCTTAAATCATACACGTGGGGAGATGATTTAAATGCATTAGATGATGGTGAAACTGCTTCTGCCGGAGATGCAGAGAAGACGGCACGATCAATTTCAATTACAGTGGAAATATATATGAATAATCTTGCATCAGCAACAGATGCATCAGCGTCTGATTAAATACAAGATGTAATAGAAGATTTTATATATGATAGAGTATAAGAAAAAAATAAATCCTCGAATAGAAAGGGATGACAAGTATGGACGCGCGGGCGGGGAAAAATATACGAATAGGCGATGTGCTGAAAGAATTTGGTTACGTAACAGATGAACAGATTGGCCAGGCAATTGCTTATAACAGAGAACATAAAGAAGAGGGGCTCCGCCTTGGTGGAGCGCTTATTAAACTCGGCTTTATTACAGAACATCAGATGCTTGAAGCACTTGGACAGCGTCTCGGAAATGAAGTCGTTGAAATAACGGATATTTCAGTTGATATGACTGCAGTAGGTCTTATTCCGCAGCAGCTTGCAGAAAAGTACTGCATGATGGCGTATAAGCAGGAAAATGGTGTGCTATATGTTCTGACAAATGACCCTTTGAATTTTTATGGCATTGAAGATGTAAGACAGGTTACAGGCATGGATATCCGGATTGTCCTGACTGAGCAGCAGTCTCTTTTGAATGCTATACAATATTGCTATTCTGAAGTTACTGCAAAAAAAGCTGCGGATAAAGCGTCAAAGTCCTCGCAGGAAGAACCGGAATTAGTAGAAGTAAATGTTGAAGATGCAGATGATGATGCTCCGATAATAAATCTTCTGAACTCACTTATTGTTCGTGCTTATAATTCTAATGTCTCTGATATTCATATAGAACCGTTTGAAAAATACACTACAGTAAGAATGAGAATGGATGGTGTAATTCAGGACTTTATGACACTTCAGAAAAATATACATGCATCTCTTATTGCACGTATCAAAATTCTTGGAGATATGGATATTGCAGAACGAAGGATACCACAGGATGGACATTTCAGAAGCATGGTTGACGGCACTCCGATAAATATAAGAGTTTCTGTAATACCGACCGTTTTTGGTGAGAAGGCGGTTCTCAGACTTTTAGCCAGCGCGGCAACTATTGATCATTCCGGTTCATATGGTATGACACCTGAAAATTATTCACTTGTGAAAAAGATGCTTCAATCACCCAATGGCATAATTTATGTTACAGGACCTACAGGATCAGGAAAATCGACAACTCTTTATATGATTCTTCAGGATATTGCAGAAAGAGCTGTGAATATATCAACCATTGAAGACCCGGTGGAAAAAAATCTTGCAAAAGTAAATCAGATGCAGGTAAATAATACTGCAGGATTGACATTTGAATTAGGACTAAGAGCATTATTGAGACAGGATCCGGATGTTATAATGATTGGAGAGACAAGAGATAGCGAAACAGCATCAATAGCAGTTCGTGCAGCTATAACAGGACATCTGGTTTTGTCAACACTTCATACAAATGACGCAGCTTCATCAGTAGTTCGTCTTGTGGATATGGATGTGGAACCATATATGCTGGCGAATTCTCTTGTAGGAATTATTGCACAGAGGCTTGTGCGCAAGGTATGTCCTGTGTGTGGCAAATGGGAAGAACCGACTGAACTTGAAGATGAAATAGTAGGGGCTCACCTTTCCAGAGTAAAACATGCAGTCGGATGCAAACAATGTAACAATACCGGATATAGAGGACGTATTTCAATACATGAAATCCTAATGATAAATAAAGACATAAGACATATGATATCTGAAGGCAAAACATCAGATGAAATAAAGGAATACGGCCGCAAGTCACTTGGAATGAAAACATTAAAGGAAAGTGCACTTGCCCTGGTTGAAAATGGTACGACAACAGTTCAGGAACTTGCCAAAGTAGCATATTATGACTAGATATGAAAATATATAAATAGCCGAAAAAATATATAGTTAAATATATGAACAGTTAAATGTACAAATAGCCCAATATATAGATGACTAGACACACAAATAGTCAAAGACAGTCACAATAAATCAGCATGAATTAATACATTGTCGATTGAAATTATGATATATATATGAATGCGTTTACTATTTGTTCATAATACATTTTCGGAACACTCACAACTGTTGACTGTATATGACTGCATAAAAACATAAAATGGATGAATATGACTGAACCACACTATAAATTGTAAAAGTTGCACAAACAAACTTGTAAATAATTATGCATATATCCAATATTGTGAAAAACGCACAAAAAAGATTGAAAAAAAATAAATATATTGTTATACTTCATTTATCAAATAAAAGGGGCGGGTTCAAAATATAAGGGGAATCCGTGAGAGAGTTATTTTTCTTAATTTAAGGAGGAAATGTATTATGAAGAAATTCAAGAAGAATGATAAAGGTTTTACACTTGTAGAGTTAATTGTAGTTCTTGTTATTCTTGCAATTCTTGCAGCAATTCTTGTTCCGTCATTGCTTGGATATATCAACAAGGCAAAGTCTGAGAAGAACTATGATACAGCACAGTCAGTTCATACAGCAGTTCAGGCACTTTTGACAGAGCAGTATGGAAAAGATACAGGAAGTAATAAGTTAAATTTAGCAGATATTCAGGATCTTGTAGGAGCTGAGAGTGGTAAGGTGACAGCTGTTAGTTATACTACTGGTTCTACAACACTTACAGATAAGGCAGCATATCAGGTTACAGGACTTGATGTTACAGTTGATGGACATATTTATGAGTATACAGGTGGACAGTGGTCAGTTGTAACTACATCAGCTTTAAAAGGTACACCTATTTCAGCAAATTAAGCAGTAATGATTTAATAAAAAAGCAGCCGGTTTATGCCGGCTGTTTTTTTATTGCTTTTTTTGATATATCATCTTGAAGAAAACTGATTTTAAGCATGTCAAATTGTTGGTACTTTTGACATTTAAGGAAAGACTTTTAAACTTATTCAAGTGCTGTCATATTTCGATATTCTCTACATAAATAATAAAAATAGTTCCGTTAAATCCTTGCATGAGGTATAATTAAAAATGTATAGCTTCATTTTGGATAGATAATTGATGTTTATATTTTTATTTATATTAAATGATTTTGGGGGATTATGATGGAGAAAATGGGAATCTCCGATGAGGATAAAAAGTTAAAAATCACTGTATTCAGAACTCTTATTGTAATGTTTTTATTTTATATAGCCACTCAGGCTGTTGTAAGTAAAATAGGTGTCCGCAATCTGGATGAATATAAGGTTGATTCATTTATAACATCTGATGTAACGCATAATGGCATTACACATGGTTATGCCAGTAATTATTTTATTCCGCCTCAACAAGGGGATGAAATTGTTCTCAAAATAAATCAATCAAAACTTAGCAATAATATTGAGAATCCGGATGTAGTTTTTTCTGCATATAGTTGTGATGTCAGTGTTTATTTTGGAAATGAAAGAATTTATAAGCAGGATATGTCTAAATTTCGAAGAGGAGCGGAAATCGGACAGATACTATATACTGTTCCGCTTCCAAAAAATTATAAAGATAAAACTGTTGTAATTAAAATGACTGCACTTAACCGCAGAACATTTTCCTCGGTTTCGGATGTTTATGTTCTGCCTGCGGAGTATGCCCGCTTTACTCCTATTAATGATGTAGAACTTCAATTTATTGTTTTTTTGTGTACACTTGCAGTTTCTGCTGCAGCAGCAGTTTTTATGCTGATAGAAGGAATTGCAGCTCATCATATAAAACCGGTATTTTATATGGTTTTATTCTGCTTTCTTTTTTCATTCTGGTATGTTGCAAAGAAATGTTATCTGTATATTTTGACTCAGAATTTACATGTGGCCGGGCTTTCTGAATATTATGCATTATATTTTATGATGATTCCATTATGTATTTATATGAGATATCAGTTTATTTCAAAAACAATAAGAAAAATATGTAATATACTGGCAGCAATATTTGGAGTGTATTCACTTACGGTGGTTTTTTTGAACCAATATGTCAATGGTCTTACATTTACGGATTTTCTCGTGCCTCTTCATATACTGATGGCAGTTGCAGCAATATTCTTCAGTGTTAATCTTTATTTTGAAAGAAAAAGAAACACCAGATTTGATGTATTTGTATTGAGAAATGGAATGATGATTTCCATTGTATTTTGTATGTTTGAACTGCTTAGGTGGAATGTTGGAGTTCATCTGGGTTATAGAATTAAGTGGTTGTCGGAAGGAGTTGGATTTTATGGACTTCTTGCGATGCTTTTGACATTGTTTATTTCATTTTGTATAAGAATGATCAGTGACAGCCGTGATCTTCTCAAACAGCAGGAACTTAAGAAAATTGCATATACTGATTCACTGACGGAAATTCCTAATCGTATGGGATGCTATAGCTGGCTGGAGAGATTCCGCAGTGACGATGTTAAGCAATATTCTATATTTTTCTTTGATGCAAATAATTTAAAATGTGCAAATGATAATTATGGACATGAAGTTGGGGACAGACTGATAAGGAAAATAGCATCATCAATAGCAAAGGCGTTTGACGATGAAGGCTTTTATGGAAGATGGGGTGGAGATGAATTTATTGCAGGATCATTGAAAACGAAAGATGAAGTTGATTTATATATTGAAAAATTTAATAGTGAAATAGATGCTGTTAATGAGACAAATTCATTTCCGTTTGAGGTATCAGCATCTTATGGCAGAGTGGATGTTACAAAAGAATGTTTTATAGATCCATTCAGTGCAGTAAATATTGCTGATTCACAAATGTATGAGGTAAAGAAAGAATATAAGAAATGCCATAAAAATTCTGTTAAAAAAAATCATGAAGAAATTTGTGAAGAAAATCATGAGGAAATTCATGAAGAAATTCATGAAGAAATTCATGAGGAAATTTGCGGAGAATGATATTAAATAGATGAAAGAAGAGATATTTATGAAGTGTATTAAGGATTATCCGATTCTTCGTTCTCCTGGTGGCTGGATGAATGACCCTAATGGCCTTATTTTTTATAAAGGATTTTATCATATGTTTTATCAATATTTTCCGTATGACACAAAATGGGGCACAATGCATTGGGGACATGCTGTAGCACCGATATGTTTCATTGGGAACATCTTGGAATTGCTTTATATCCGAGTAAAATGGTATGACAGAAATGGCTGTTTTTCGGGATGTGCTATTGAAAAAGATGGCAGGCTGTGTCTTATATATACGGGAATCCAGTATAAAAATCCTGATCCCGAAAATATCAATATTTCAAAGGATGGAGTATTAATCTCATCTGTCTGCACTATTTCGTCTGAAGATGGAGTGAATTTTGATAATAATGATAAGAAACTTTTGATTGCTCCAGAAGAAGGCGAAACAAGAGATCCATTTGTTTGGAAAACAGAAGACGGATGTTTTACGATGATGCTTGGGAGCAGCTGGAAAAGAAAAAATGAATGTACTGATACAGAAAATTCACTGACAGTATGTGAATGTGGAAGGATTTTATTCTATAAAAGCAAGGATCTTGTTAAATGGGATTTTGTAAATGAATATAAGTCACAGACCAGAGACGAGCTTGGTACTATCTGCGAGTGTCCGAATATTTTAAAAGTGACCGATGAAATTACCGGAGAAGAGAAATTTGTACTTCTTTTTTCAGCAATATATGACAGAAAAAAAACAGATGATGTGTCAGATTACTTGGCGGGAAGCGGAGATAATCCTCAAGAATCAGATATTGATTGGGTTTCTGAACAGATGTATTGTTTTGTGGAATTTGATGAAAAAACATGTGAATTAAAGCTTATTGAAAAATCAAAAGAATTAAAATTGATAAAAAAATCAAAATCCACTGATGATTAAGAAAATATGTATGCGGCACAGACATTTTCTGATGAAAATGGTAAAAATGTTCTTGTTGCATGGGACAGAATGAGTCAGCCGGAATACTCACAGGATAGAGGAAAATGGATAGGGAAAATGACAAAACCATATAATCTTAGATTGTTATCAGGAAAGTTGCTGCTGAATGAGTTAAAACAGTTTATGTAAAAGATATAAATCAGTATATAAATAACTCAATAAGTATATAAATATATAATATGGATAAAACGGGAAATAGAAACAGTTTATTTTCAAATGTGGGGGATCTTAAATATGGAAGATCAGGGATTAGATATTGAAGGATGGAAAGAGCTGAAGAAAAAAGTCATCGGACTTTCTATATTCATGATATTTTTCTACATTATTATGATGCTGGTTCTCGAAAAAGTTGGAATTCAAAGTATGAAAGAATACTGTATTGATGACTGTATATCGACAACTGTTTACGGTAATGATGAAAAACATTATGATACAAATTTTTTTAATGCACCAAGAAAGAATGATACTGTAAAATTAGATATAGATACTTCAAAATTGGATTCAGATGTGAAAGATCCTGCACTTGTATTTGCTGTTTATAATAGTATAGTAAATGTTTCGTATAATGGTAAAAAGATATATTTGCAGAAGCTTACAAAGCTGCAAAAAAAATCCGAAATAGGGCAGATACTTTATGTTGTGCCGCTTCCGGATGATTACAGGCAGCATAAAGTTGTTGTCAGTATCGTTCCAAAAACGGAAAGGACATATTCTTTTGTCAGAAATGTATATATTGTACCTGCTGAACTTTCCAGATTTACTGTGCTTTCCGGCAAAGAGTTCAGGTTTCTGCTGTTTATGTCAGTAATTGTGATATCAGCAGCCATGTCTGTATATTTACTCATATACAGTATTCGCAGAAAAAAGGTAAATGCATCACTTTTTATAATGATGTTTTGTTTTCTGATTTCATGCTGGTATGAAGGAACTCAGTGTTTCTTTTATCTGCTGACTACAAGTACCAGACTTGCAAGTGTTATAGAGTATTATGCTTTGTTTCTTATGATGATTCCACTCAGTCTTTATATGGGATATCAGTTGAAATTCAAAGTGAATCGTATCATAAGCTTTATATTTGCCGCTTTTTTCACTATATTGTTTGCTGTCGCTGCATATGCAAATGTATTTACCGAGAAATATATATTTTCTGATTTTATAACAATTTTGCACAGTGGTATTGCAGCGGCAATATGCTTTTTCTGCCTGAGTCTTTTCAGTGAACGGAAATATAACAAAAATATTGATTTAAAGGTTTTAAGAATCGGGATATTAATATCTATGGTAATTGCAAGTATAGAATTAATAAGGTGGAATCTATGTACCTATTATGGTTATAAATATCCGATTTTGGCACACAGTGTTTCATTTTTGGGTCTGCTTGTTATTGAAACATCACTACTTGTAGCGCTTGTAGTCAGAATTCTTACTGACAGCCAGAAAAACATGAAGCAAACAGAACTTGAAAAGATTGCATATACGGATTCTCTGACGGGAATACCAAATCGTTCAGCGTGCTATAAATGGCTTGAGAAGTTTCGTACAGGAAAAGAAGCAAACTATTCTCTGATTTTCTTTGATGCAAATAATCTCAAAAATGCAAATGATAATTTTGGACATGAAGTTGGAGATAAGTTGCTAATGGTGATTGCTGATGCACTAAGTTATGCATTTGGAGAAGAAGGATATTATGGCAGATGGGGAGGAGATGAATTCCTTGCAGGTTCACTAAAGTCACCTGCTTATGTGGATAAACATTTAAATGATTTTAATAAAAAAATAGTTGAGTACAATAAAGAGCTGCTTTTGCCATTTGGTATTTCGGTTTCAGTCGGCAGGGTGGATGTAACAAAAGAGGAATTTATAAATCCGTTTAATGCAGTAAATATGGCTGATGCAGATATGTATGTAAATAAGAAGAGATATAAGAAAACTCACACATGGGAAGATAGCAGGAGATATTATACTGACGAATTAATAAAGCGGCAAAGTGAAATTCTGACATCAGGAAGTAAAGCGAATAATCATACTAACAATATTTCTGCTAAATAAGGAAGTTATGCAGTTAAAATATGGTGTTAATAAATTGTATATAATTGTATATAATTGAGCATAAACCTTATTACATTTATAAGGTGGGCAGTTTAATGTTTAGTTAGCAATGAAAGAAGGAATGTTATATTATGTCAAAAAAAATAAAAGTATGGTCAAACATAGGACGTTTGCCTTATCGGAATGCAGGAAATGAAATAACGAAGGCATGCCTTGTGCTTGAAGGTGGGGCGTTTCGTGGAGTTTATGGAGAAGGCGTAACGGATTATCTTATGTATAAAGGACTTAATTTTGAAACAATAATTGGTGTATCAGCAGGTGCACTTAACGGATATAATATTGCAGCAGGTCAGATTGGACGGGCAGCAAGAATAAATCTTACGTACCGTCATGATACAAGGTATGTTGGAATAAAGGCAATAAAAGCAAATCACGGAGTATATGGCTTTGATTTTGCATTTAATACATTTGACGAAATTGAACCGCTAAATAGAGAACGCCTTAATAGTGGAATGCAGAGATTGATTGTTGTTGCAACTGATTGTGAAACAGGAAAAGCAAAGTATTTTGAAAATGGTAAATGTGAAAATCTGAAGAAAGCAATTCAGGCATCAGCATCTCTTCCATATATTTCAAAGATGGTAGAAGTTGAGGGTAGAAAATATCTGGATGGAGGTAGTTCTGATAAAATTCCATATAGATGGGCTATTGATCAGGGGTATGAAAAAATTGTCGTGATTTCAACAAGACCTAAGGGATTTAGAAAACCCGATAGAAACAAGACTAATGAACGTCTGGCTCCAAAGATATATCATAACTATCCTGAATACGCAATTGGTCTGATTGAAAATAACCGCTTTGAAAATAATGCAAGGGCAGAGATGGAAGAACTCGAAAAGGCAGGTAGAATTTTTACTGTCGATCCACCTGATTTTGTGAATGGAGTTTCGAGGATGGAGCCAGATTTGGAAAAACTGGGGCATCTCTATATGTTGGGATTTAATGATGCAAAGAAATTATATAGGGATATTATGGAATATCTTGGTAAATAAACAACAATGTATTTGTGAGTTTAATATTTGACATATATTTTTTAATTTATCTGATATGCATAAAAGTCATCAAAATAAAAAATGACACATATTAAGATTTCTGAACATAATGCTTTTGTGGTATGATGATCTTATGGAAATAAGATTTCGAAATATTATGATTAAATATATTCTGACGAAAAATGAAAGGAATGAATATGGCTGATTATGTGCTTAGTTGCTGTGCACCGATAGATTTGACTAATGAATGGGTAAAGGAACATGATATAAATTATATCCCGTTTAATATTATTGTCGGGGGTGAGCCTCATAAAGATGATATGGGACTTACATTCAGCAGTAAAAAACTGTATGAACTCATGGAAAGTGGAGTTGATGCCAAGACATCCCAGATAAGTCCGGGAGACTACATTGATTATTTTAAAGGATTTCTTGATGATGGAAAGGATATCCTGCATGTAAGTCTTTCCACAGGCATTTCCGGAACATTTAATTCAGCACAGCAGGCTGCAAATGATTTAAGAGAAGAATACCCCGAACGTAAGATTATTGTTCTTGATTCACTGGCTGCTTCATCAGGATATGGTCTGCTTATGAGTTACGCTTCTGATTTGAAAAAGGAAGGTAAAACTATAGAAGAAGTTTCTTCGTGGATAGAAGAGAACAAATTAAGGCTGAATCATTGGTTCTTTTCAAATGATTTAACATATTATATACGTGGTGGCAGGATTTCAAAAGCGGCAGGATTTATGGGAACTGTCCTTAGTATATGCCCGCTTTTAAATGTAGATAATCTTGGACGTCTTATACCGAGGGAGAAGGTTCGTACAAAGAGAAAAGTTGAGAAACGTATTGTTGAAAAGATGGTTGAATTTGCAGATAACGGAAAGGATTATGACGGAAGATGCTTTATGTGTACTTCGGATTATGAAGCATCCGACAGAGTAAAAAATATAATAGAAACTGAATTTCCCAAACTGAAAGATAAAGTTGAAGTGTTTGATATAGGATGTACTATAGGAAGTCATACAGGTCCGGGAACTGTGGCAGTATTTTTTATGGGTAAGAAAAGGGAAGACTGAAAAAATATTGATACAGTGAAATATAAAGTTTTAAAAAAATTATAATTAAAATGATAATAAAAACAGATCATAGAATTGTATAAAAATCATTCTATGACCTGTTTTTATTATGTTGGGTTTATTATATTTAATTATTATATTTATGCTCCCAACTTTCTATAAGAGCCTTGTCTTCAAAATAATTGATTCGCATAGCCCGTTTTACATCGGAAAGAGTAGATGCTGCAGCTTCACGTGCCACATCAGTAGCGTTTTTCAATATTTCATATACGGCAGGTATATCTTTTTCATATTCAGCACGTCTTAGACGAATTGGTTCCAGTTCCTTATTTATTACATTTAAAAGAAGTTTTTTGACTTTAACATCTCCGAGTCCGCCCTTTTGATAATGTTCTTTCATTTCATCAAGGTTTTGATAATCAGGGCAGAATTCTGCAAAATCATCATCATCAGCAAAGGCATCCAGGTATGTAAATACTGAATTTCCTTCAAGCTTACCAGGATCGGAAACTTTGATGTGATCAGGATCTGTATACATGCTCATTACTTTTTGTTTCACTACATCGGCGTTATCTGAAAGATATATGCAATTGCCAAGAGATTTGCTCATTTTAGCTTTACCGTCAGTTCCAGGAAGGCGTGAGCAAATGGAATTTTCGGGAATAAGAGCATCAGGCTCGACGAGTATGTCAGACCCATTGCCATATGTTGAATTGAATTTACGTACAATTTCACGGGATTGCTCAAGCATTGGAAGCTGATCTTCTCCAACCGGAACTGTAGTCGCTTTGAATGCAGTGATATCAGCTGTCTGGCTTATAGGATAGCATAGGAAACCGGCAGGAATAGATGCATCAAAATTACGCATTTGAATTTCGGATTTAACAGTAGGATTTCTTTCCAGCCGCGAAACTGTCACAAGATTCATATAGTAAAAAGTCAGTTCCGTCAGTTCAGTTACCTGTGACTGAATGAAAAGGTTGGATTTTTTTGGATCAAGACCAACTGAAAGGTAATCAAGAACTACTTCAATAATATTCTGACGGATTTTTTCGGGATTATCAAAGTTGTCGGTAAGAGCCTGCGCATCTGCAATCATAATAAAAATCTTGTCAAATTCATTTGAGTTTTGAAGCTGTACGCGGCGTTTCAAAGAACCTACATAATGTCCCAGATGAAGCCTGCCTGTGGGTCTGTCTCCGGTCAGAATAATTTTTTCCATAATGTCCTCCCTGATGGGTAAATTTATCATAATTTAGTACTTCATAATCATAAGTTGATTGAAGAGCAAAGTCAAGAAAACGAAAAATACAAAATTTGAGAAAATATTAAATTTATGGTTCATACATGAAATATGAAGGTTTTCTCAATGCTATATCATTGTAAAAAAAATAAAAAAGCCATATACTTAGAAAGAAAAATTGTTGAAAGGAATGGCACCTGAAATGTTTATAAAAATCTGTGGAATAACAAGTGATAAAGATATCGAGTATGTTAATAAGTCTGGAGCTGATTTTGCAGGTATGGTGTTATATTTTCCTAAAAGTAAAAGAAATATTTCTATTATGAGGGCGGCAAAGTTAAAGAAATTATTGACAGAAGATATAAAGGCTGTTGCCGTTACAGTATCACCTGATTTGAATCAGGTGATAAGTATCCGTGATGCCGGATTTTCTTATATTCAGATACATGGAGAACTTTCAAAAGAAGTGATTGATTTTATTAAGAATTCTGGAAATGCAGATGTTGAAATGCCAGATACAAGGAAAATTAATCTTGTTCGGGCATATAATCAGGTTGGAAGTGTTGAATTAAAAGAAATTGAAATGTTACGTGAGATGGACAGGACATATGCTTTTTTGTTTGATGCAAAAGAACCAGGGAGTGGAAGCAGGTTTGACTGGAATAATATTCCGGATAGAAATATTTTAAAAAAACCTTATTTTCTTTCAGGAGGTCTTACGCCGGATTCAGTTGCAGAGGCAATAACCGAGGTTAATCCAGATGGTGTAGATGTTTCATCAGGAGTTGAACTTTCTGATGCAGATGCAAGAACACTTGCGGGATTTATAGGAATTTCAAGTCTTACAGACGAATTATTATATGGAGAAAATCATACAAGGCAATCAGATGTCAGTATGAAGGATTTTGATAAAATAAAAACATTTGTAAAAAATGCAAGAGAATGCGGAGGCTGATAGATATGATTTATACCGATTTAACCAGAAAAGCTATAAAAATTGCATTTGAAGCACATGATGGACAGTTTGACAGATCGGGACTTCCATATATTCTTCATCCGGTTCATGTTGCAGAACAGATGAAGACAGAAGATGCATGTGTGGTGGCATTATTGCACGATGTAATAGAAGATACAGATATAACTTTTGAAGATTTAGAAAAGGAAGGCTTCAGCGACACACAGGTTGAAGGAGTCAGACTTATGACACATCGTCCGGAAGTTGATTATCTGGAGTATGTCAGAAGGTTAAAACCGAATTCCATTGCCAGAGAAGTAAAAATAGCAGATCTTAATCATAACCTGGATCCCGCAAGATTGCCTGAAGTAACCCCCAAAGATCTTGCTCGGTTTGAAAAATATAAAATGGCACTTAAAATATTGAATGAAGATTAGTGCTAATCAATTTTGTCATTCGATGTTGTTTCAGGAAGCAGATTAAAATACCTTTTTTTATAGGCTTGGAATTCAGTCTGAAAAGGAGTTTCCTGAGAATGATGAAGGTCATGAAGATATTTGTGTTCATTGCCAAGGATACTGTCATTACGACGGCCAAGCATATAAACGCCCAGATCAGAACATTGATCTGAAATTCTTTCTATATTAAGTAATATATTCTGAAATTCTACGCCGGAACTTATGTCACATTGATGGTGAGTCATTCTGTACATATGACGGCTTCTGAGAGTATCACAGAGTTCGTCAATAACCTCTTCAAGAGGTTCTATTTTTTCAGCCATTTTATAATCGTCATTTTTATATGCATCCAGAGAAATAGATAATATTTCACGAATTGCATTTGAAACAACAGTGAGTTCACGCAGGGCAAGCTTTGAAAATTCTTTGTCAGCATCTGTCATTGAATGAATGTGATCTGAAATGTTCACATCAAGATCTCCGATTCTTTCAAAAGCAATGAGTGCGCGGAGCTGAAAACTCTGATTGCGGTGATCTTTTTCAAGTGAAATATATGGAGAAATTGATATAAGATACTGATCAGACGCATCTGCCATGCGGTCCAGAAGATTTTCCCTTTCGGAAATACGTTCATAACGGGCAGCATCAAATGAATCAAGCTGCTGCATAGCTGCTTCAAAATTATGAGAAGCAACATCGGCCATATGGCTTATAAGATGGGAAGATTCCTCAAGAGCAAGTCCAGGATTAGTAATAAGGTGTGCATCAAGTTCACGAAGATTCTTTTCGATTTCAGCATCTTCTTTGGTTTCATCAGTTTCTTTATCAGGAACTATACGTGTTGCAAGCTTTGCAAATACATTTACAAATGGAAGCAATGTTATTGCTGGAATAAGACGGAAAAGACCATGAAGATTTGCAATTCCACCTGAGCGCAAAGATGTATACCAGAGTGAATCATT
>CALMUC010000141.1 GCA_937872845.1 uncultured Lachnospiraceae bacterium
TCTTTCCCTACACGACGCTCTTCCGATCTAATAATTTAATTCCAGTCTGGGTATCATGTATTTTCATACCGAAAAGTAATTTAAGATAAAAATAATATCCAAAGCTCATTACCTTCCGGAAAAATGGATATTCAATTTTAGACTCAGGATGCATTTTTGATCCTATTACAACATCCGCCCCGTCATCTTCTGCTATTTTTAGAAGATTTTCCAAAAGATATGGAGGAAGTTCAAGATCAGAATCCAAAAATGCTGCATATTCAGACCTTGCTGCTGCGAGGCCTCTTCGCACGGCATATCCTTTTCCTCTGTTATGTGTATAAGAAATCATTCCGATTTTCGGATTTCTTCCCATTGCACGCTTTATTTCTGACTTTGTATTATCTGTACTGCCATCATTTACAGCCAGAATCCTGTAATCATCAAGAAACTTTTCAATCTGATCTGCTGTCTCAATAAGATTGCGATAAATCCGCTCTGCCTCGTTAAATGCAGGCATTACAACTGTAAGCTTTATCATTCACATTATGCCTCCGAAAATCACTTTCCGCGAACATCGGTAAAATCAACGCCTTCAGAATTTTCCTTCATGAAAAGAATTTTAAATGTCATGAACAAAATCTTGAGATCCAGCCAGATTGAATAATGTTCTATATACATTATATCCATCTTGAGTTTATTAAATGATGTCGTTGTATATCGCCCATACACCTGAGCAAATCCTGTCAGTCCAGCTTTTACCTTCAATCTGTAGTCGAATTCCGGAATTTCAGTTTTATACCTTTCTATGATTTCCGGTCGTTCAGGGCGTGGGCCTACAAGTGACATTTCACCCTTCAGCACATTAAACAACTGAGGCAGTTCATCCACATGAAGCGATCTTATCACCTTTCCAACCGGCGTAACTCTTGCATCTTCTTTTTTTGCAAGTACTGCATGCTGTTCTGAATTGACACTCATTGATCTGAATTTCATTATCATGAAATGTTTTCCGTCTTTAGTCACACGTTCCTGTCTGTATATAACAGGACCACCATCACATAGCTTTACCGCTATAGCAGAAAGCAGCATCATAGGACTGAAAACAACCAGAATTATAAATGATACAAATATATCCATTCCGCGTTTAAAGAAGCTCTCAATAATCGTAATTCCATGATTTCTTGTGACAAGCATAGGTGTATCAAACAAATGTGTATTTCCACAGCTCCACATGATTATATCGGCAATATTCGGGACTATATATGCACGAATATCATTTTCATAGCAGAGTCTTAAAAGTTCATTTCTTAGTTTCGGCTCCACTCTGTGAAGTACTATTCCATCATATTTTGTTGCTTTTTCAAGAATTTCAGAACGTTCTGAACCGGCATGTATTCCTTTTTCTATTATAAATTTATCAGAACGTGTATCAAACATATGGAACATTTCCATAGGTCCCTTGTCCCCATAAACGAGAAGCAGTCTGCGCGGAGGATACAGCCTTTTTTCAATTGTCTTTATCAGTCCGTTGTAAACAAGTATAACGCAGATGTCTGCCATAGTAAGTGCCACCATCCATCCGACATTGACCATCGTACGAACGATAATGCTTATCAGAAAATAAAATATAAAATTGCTTCCAACCGCAGAAAGTATCTGTGAATATATTACGTCCATCAGTCTAAGATGTCCAAATTTATATCCACCATTCATCTTTGTAAATACAAAAACTACAAAGGTATAGACAGCAACTATCATTTTATCTGCACCATAGAAGGGATTTGATCTTTCAAATCCCTTCTCATATGCATAAAACCAGACAAATGCAAATCCGGCCGCTTCCAGAAAAAGAATTAGCAGCGATTGCCCTACTGATATTAATTTTCTATATTGATCTCTTTTTTTATAATCCATTTGATGTTTTTTTCGATTTAACGATTCTTATACATACTGTCATAATAGGTCTGATAATTACCGGATGTAACATGTTCCATCCATTCCTGATTTTCAAGATACCACTTTACTGTAAGCTTTATTCCATCTTTAAACATCGTCTCAGGATACCAGCCAAGGTGTTCTTTTATTTTATCCGGGGCAATTGCATATCTTCTGTCATGTCCTTTTCTATCCGTAACATATGTTATAAGATTATATGAAATATTTGCCTTGCGCGGATCCGAATCAGGAAGCAGTTCTTCCAATGTATCAAGAATTGTATGGATGATTTCAATATTCTGTTTTTCATTATGTCCGCCAATATTATAACGTTCACCAAGCTTTCCATATTCCTGAACCATATCTATTGCTTTGGCATGATCCATAACATAAAGCCAGTCACGAACATTCTTGCCATCACCATAAACAGGAAGCTTATTCCCATGAAGAGCATTATTTATAATAAGAGGAATAAGTTTCTCAGGGAACTGGTAAGGACCATAGTTATTTGAACAGTTTGTAATGTTTGCCGGAAAATGATATGTATCAATATATGCTTTTACAATCATATCTGATGAAGCTTTTGAAGCTGAATACGGACTATGAGGATCAATAGGTGTTGTCTCACGGAAAAATGCATCCGGATCATTTTCAAGAGATCCATATACTTCATCCGTTGAAACATGAAGGAATTTATGGTCTGCCTTAAATGAACCATCAGGCAGTTCCCATGCATTCTTTGCTGCATTTAACATAACTGTTGTTCCAAGCACATTTGTCTGAATAAAAACCTCTGGTTCTTTTATAGAGCGGTCAACATGACTTTCTGCTGCGAAATGAACTACACGATCAATATCATTTTCATCAAAAATTTTGGAAATTATATCCTTATCACAAATGTCTGCTTTAATAAACTTATAATTATCCCTGTTTTCAATATCTGTCAGATTTTCAAGATTTCCGGCATATGTGAGTTTGTCAACATTTATGATAAATATTTCGTTATCATACTTATTGAACATATAATGAATATAGTTAGAACCGATAAATCCGGCACCTCCAGTTACAAGATATGTTTTCATTATTTTCCTCCTGAATTTTTCACAAACAATATACTTAATGAATTTCAGACATCATAGCATATTGTTTATTGGTTCGTAAACATAACATATATTTATTTATGTAATATTTAATTATGTAAAACTTCATATATGATTATTTAGGACTCTATAATATAGAATTCATCATATATAATTCACTTATTTCTTTATATTTAATATAATTTAGTTTGATTTTATGTTTACCGGAATTTTTCTATTGAATTTTACTTAAAATCAGTTTATTTACTTCTCCCGGGTCGCATTTTCCCTTCATTTTCTTCATTACAGCACCAACTATTGCTCCTATAGCTTTCTGCTTTCCTTCTTTTATATCTGAAACCGCTTTAGGATTTGTTTTTATCGCTTCATCAACTGCTTCTTCCAGTTCCCCCGAATCTGTATTTACAGAAAGGTTGTTTTCTCTCACATATTTTTCAGGGTCTGCGTTCTCTGAAAAAACCTTTTCAAATACTTGCTTTGCAACAGCATTATTTATTTCTCTTGATTCTGTCATTTTTACAAGCTTTGCAAGATTTTCCGCACTGAACTTAAGCTTATCTGCATCGGTTGCAGTTTCTTTCATCATACGCATAGTTTCAGTCATAATCCAATTTGATGTTTTCTTCGGATCTGCACCAAAGCTTATTGCACCTTCAAAAAGTTCTGTAAGATGTTTTTCATTTGTGATCTGTTCTATATCATAATCCGGAAGATTATATTCTTCATGATAACGGATTTTTTTTGCAGGTCTCTGTTCCGGCTGTTCACTTTGAATTTCCTGTATCCATTCTTCCGATACGTGAACCGGTACTAGATCAGGATCCGGAAAATATCTGTAATCCTGTGCATCTTCTTTTGATCGCATAGGATATGAATATTCCTTATCATCATCCCAGCGACGCGTTTCCTGAATGACCTTTTTGCCATCTTCCAGAATATCTATCTGACGCCCGATTTCGTTTTCAATACATCTCTTTATTGCACGAAATGAATTCAGATTCTTTGTTTCTGTCCTTGTTCCGAATTCTTCAGCTCCCTTTTCACGAAGAGAAAGGTTGACATCTGCCCTCATTGATCCTTCATTCAGCTTACAGTCTGATGCACCAAGATATTGTATCGTTTCTCTGAGTTTTTCAAGATACGCAGTCACTTCATCTGATGAACGCATATCCGGTTCAGATACTATTTCTATGAGAGGAACTCCCGACCGATTGAAATCAACATAAGTTTCATCTGTCTGCGGATCATGAATAAGTTTTCCTGCATCCTCTTCCATATGAATTTCATGGATTCTGACAAACTTCTTTGTACCATCCGGAAGTTCTATTTCAACTTTGCCATTTCTGCATATCGGGTAATAAAGCTGTGATATCTGATAGTTCTGCGGATTATCCGGATAAAAATAGTTTTTTCTATCAAATATACTGTTTCTGGTTATATCACAATTTGTTGCCAGTCCTACTGCAATTGCCTTATGAACAACTTCTTTATTCAACACAGGAAGCGAACCCGGCATTCCTGAACAGACCGGGCATACATGTGAATTTGGAGCACCTCCAAATTCTGTTGAACATCCGCAGAATATCTTTGTTTTAGTATTTAATTCAACATGAACTTCAAGGCCGATAACTGTTTCATATTCTTTACTCATATCAGCCCCTCCTTTCTGCAGATACATCTTTTATTATATTATCTAAATCCGGCTTCCTCTTATCTTTCTTAAAAGATTGCTCAAAACTGTAGGCTGCGCGTATTATTGTTTTTTCGTCAAATGCCTGTCCTAAAAGCTGAAGTCCGACCGGAAGTGAATCCGAGTCATATCCGCATGGAAGTGAAATCCCCGGAATTCCTGCAAGATTCACAGATACTGTATAAACATCGCCAAGATACATTTTCAAAGGATCACTTAGTGATTCACCTTTTTTCAACGCCGTAGTTGGAGCAACAGGTCCCAGAATCACATCATATTTTTCAAATGCTTTATCAAATGCTTCTTTTATAAGATGCTTTACGCGAAGAGCTTTCACATAATAAGCATCATAATATCCAGATGAAAGCACAAATGAACCAAGCATAATTCTTCTCTTTACTTCTGGTCCAAAACCTTCTGATCTTGTTTTCTTATACATATTGTGAAGATCAGTATATTCGGAAGTGCGGTAGCCATATTTAACTCCATCAAATCTTTCAAGATTCGATGACGCCTCTGCACATGCTATAACGTAATATGCCGGAATCGCATATTCAACAAGACCAAGATCAAACTCTTCAACAATTGCACCCTTATTTTTTAACATCTCAGCTGCTGCAAGTACATTTTTACGGACATCCGGATCCAGTCCCTCTCCGAAATAATCTCTTGGCAGTCCTATTTTCAATCCTTCTACATCATCTTTCAGTGCTTCTGTAAATTTAATATCTGCATTTGCTACAGATGTTGAATCTTTATCATCATGCTCCGAAATCAATTCCAGAATTGCCGCACAATCTGTTACATCCTTGCCAAGAGGTCCTATCTGATCAAGCGATGATCCATATGCTATCAGACCATAACGTGAAACACGTCCATATGTCGGCTTTATTCCGGTTATTCCAGTAAATGACGCCGGCTGCCTTATAGAACCACCTGTATCTGATCCAAGTGCTGCTGCACATTCATCTGCTGCTACTGCCGCCGCCGATCCACCTGATGAGCCGCCTGGTACGCGTGTCAGATCCCACGGGTTCTGGGTTGCTCCAAAATATGAAGTTTCTGTCGTACTTCCCATTGCGAACTCATCCATATTTGTACGTCCAAGTATAACTGCTCCTTGCTCCTGCAGTTTTTTTACAGCTGTTGCGGTAAATGATGGTACAAAATTATCAAGAATATGAGAGGCACACGTTGTCAGCATGCCTTCAATACACATGTTATCTTTTACCGCAATCGGTACCCCGGCAAAAGGACCTGTCAATTCTTTTGCTGCAATTCTTCTATCAGCCTCCATAGCTTCACTCATAGCACTTTTTGTATTAACCGTGATATAGGAATGAATTTTCTTATCAAGTACACCTATATGATTCAGATACGCCTTTGTTGCTTCAACTGAAGTTGTCCTTCCATCCGCGATTGCCTTTCCAAGTTCCACGGCTGTCAAAGACCTTATTTCGTTTTCTTCCATATTGCAAGTCTCCTTTATAATCAGCCAAATGTTTTAGGTACAATATATGCATCATCTGATCTTTCAGGTGCATTTTTCAGCATATTTTCTGCATCAGGACTATTTGTTACAATATCTTCTCTCATTACATTATCAGCTTCAAATGTATGTGTCATAGGAGATACATTTGTAGTATCAAGTTCATTAAGTTTATTAACATAATCGAGCATATCTGTCATGTCTTTTTTTGCTTTTGCTTTTTCTTCCTGAGATAACTCAAGCTGTGCAAGAATTCCAACATATTCTATTGTCTTATCTGTAATTTCCATTTGCCGCCTCCTGCCACCAACACCAGCTGCCACTCATCTGCTGATGCCAATTTTTATAAATACCTCTTACTGCCTTATCTTTATATGTGTTTCACGAAGCTGCGTCTCTGTAACTTCATTTGGCGCCCCGCACATAAGATCCTGACCATTTCCGTTCATCGGGAACGGTATAACTTCACGAATATTATCTTCGTTTCTAAGAAGCATAATCATACGATCAACTCCAGGTGCCATTCCTGCATGAGGAGGTGCTCCAAACTGAAATGCATTATAAAGAGCTCCAAATTTCTGTTTGAGAACATCTTTTGAATATCCAGCAATTTCAAATGCTTTCTCCATTATTTTCATATCATGATTACGTACAGCTCCTGATGACAATTCAACACCATTGCATACAATGTCATACTGATATGCGAGAACATCAAGCGGGTTCATAGTTTCAAGTGCTTCAAGTCCCCCCTGAGGCATTGAAAACGGATTATGTGTAAATCCGATTTTCTTTGTTTCCGGATCAAGTTCAAACATAGGAAAATCATTTACATAACAAAAACGGTATGCTTTCTCTTCTGTCAGACCAAGTCTGCTTCCCAATTCATTTCTTATCTGTCCTGCATAAAGACTTGCCTGTGTCTCACGATCTGCAATAAAGAAAATTGTATCTCCTGCCTTCAAATCTGCTTTTTCGGCAAGAATTTTTTTCATCTCATCTGGAATAAATTTATCAATAGGGCCTTTATAACTCATATCATCAAGAACTTCCAGATATCCAAGTCCACCCATTCCTATAGAATTTGCAAATTTAAGCATTTTCTCATGCTGTCCTTTTGACAGTTTCTGTGAAACTTTTATAGCACGGATTGTTTTACCTATAAAAGCTTTGAATGTGCACTGCTGGAAAAATTCAGTAAGATCAATAATTCTAAGAGGATTTCTGAGATCCGGTTTATCTGAACCAAATTCAAGCATTGCCCTCTTATAACTTATTATCGGATATGGAGCCATAGTGACATCGTATCCGTCAGGTGCAAATTCCTTAAATACCGATGTAAGAACCTCTTCCCCTATACTAAAAACATCTTCCTGCGTTGCAAAACTCATTTCAAAATCAAGCTGATAAAATTCTCCAGGTGAGCGATCAGCTCTGGCATCTTCATCTCTGAAACAAGGTGCTATCTGAAAATAACGATCAAATCCTGAAACCATAAGAAGCTGTTTATATTGCTGCGGTGCTTGAGGGAGTGCATAAAACTTGCCCTTGAAACGACGCGAAGGAACAATGTAGTCTCTTGCTCCCTCTGGTGAAGAAGCACAGAGTACAGGTGTCTGAATTTCCATAAAATTCATAGATTCCATTTTTTTCCTGAGAAAGCTTATTACCTTAGATCTGAAAATCATATTATCCTTAACCTTCTGATTACGAAGATCAAGGTACCTGTATTTAAGGCGAACATCTTCATGAACATCCTTTGATGTCATAATTTCAAATGGGAGCGGACTGTAAACCTGCCCCAGAATATCTATTGATCTTGCGTTTAATTCAATTGTTCCTGTAGGAATCTTAGGATTATATGTATCTTCATCCCTGTGATCAACAACTCCTTCAACTGAAATTGCCTGTTCCTTCTGAATCCCTTCAAGAAGATTTTTATCTTTCAGGACAACCTGCATAACTCCATACATATCACGAAGATCAATGAATGAAACTCCTCCATGATCACGAATGTTTTCAACCCATCCTGCAAGCCTCACATCAGACCCAACATCTTCTTCTGCCATCTTATCAATGGTTTTGTCTCTGTACTTGTTTTTGATATCCATAATATTAACTCCTTATAAAAAATGCTTATAAAATTAATAACATATAAAATAAATTATGTAAAAAATAACATACATGCCAAAATTATCTTTGTATCAATTTTCAGAAGATAAAAAAAGCCCGGAATCTTCATCAGATTCCGGGGCGAATTATTAACTATATTCGCGGTACCACCCGCATTCAGACAATACATATAAGTGTTTTTTAATACATCTCTCACTTTTACGTCTGTCCCTCTCCATGCTTAACGCGCATCTCACGTAACACACTGACACCCTTGTATGAATATCTTTAAAATCTTCACCATCGGGTTCTCACATGTCAAGCTCCAAAGCGTTTCATCTATTACCATTCTGTTGAAAGCTTTCAGTCTGCGGCTCTCAATCCCTGTCAGAATTCTATAAAAGATGGTCTCTTTCACAGCTTTTAATTTATCTTAATAATATATGTTATGAAGTACACAGCAAAAACACCTTCATAAACTCATGACACATTATAAGTTAATCATTTTTTAAATGCAACTATAAAAACTACTACAAATTCAAATCTTTTTCATTTATTTTGCATGAATCATATTCTCTGCCTTGATCCAGCCGGTAAACAATCTGATTATTTTTTATATTTTACAAACCTCTTGCAATGTCCTTAAGATACTGTCCATAATGGGTTTTGCTCATAGGTTCTGCAAGTTTTTCAAGCTGCTCTTTATCTATAAATCCCTTCTTATAAGCAATTTCTTCAATACATGAGATATAGAGTCCCTGCCTCTTTTCAAATGCTGCCACAAAATCAGATGCATCCAGTAACATATCCGGATTTCCGGTATCAAGCCATGCGAATCCTCTTCCGAGTGTTTCAACCATAAGTTCTTTCCGTTCAAGATATTCATTATTTATAGATGTTATCTCAATTTCACCCCTTGCAGACGGCTTTACATTTTTTGCAATTTCAACTACATCATTATCATAAAAATAAAGTCCCGGAACAGCATAATTCGATTTAGGATTTTCCGGCTTTTCCTCTATTGAAAGTGCATGTCCTGCCTCATCAAAATCAACAACACCATATTCTCTTGGGTCCTTCACATAATACCCGAAGATTGTTGCTCCTTTTTCGCGTGCTGCCGCCTTCATGAGGATCTTTGTAAAACTTTGCCCGTAGAAAATGTTATCTCCAAGCACGAGTGCAACACTGTCATCACCTATAAAATCCTCTCCAATTATAAAAGCATCGGCAAGTCCCCTGGGATTTTCCTGTACTTTATATGAAAAATTCATTCCAAGCTGTGAACCATCATTGAAAAGCTGTTCAAATGCAGGAAGATCTCTTGGTGTTGAAATTATAAGCACATCGCGAATTCCGGCAAGCATAAGCGTTGATAACGGATAATAAATCATTGGTTTATCATAGATCGGAAGAGCACACGTCTGAAC
>CALMUC010000142.1 GCA_937872845.1 uncultured Lachnospiraceae bacterium
CCCGATTATCATCCGGAACTGTAAGATATTCATTATTTACTTTAAACGAACTTACCTTTGTTTCATTTCCAGCAAGTTTCGGATAATATGTCACTGTTTCCGATGCACCTGTACTCAAAATATTCTGGGAAGTTTTTGTATAATATGGATAATATGGAAGCGGTGTTGCTGCAACATTTGTAATTTTCATAATTCCCTTTGCAGTATTACTTTCACCTGATTCATATGCATCTTCCAACGCGCTTGCTTCATGTTCGTTCTGCTCGGATGCATCATTGAATGATGCCGGTTGTTCCCATCTGTTTTCAAATGGAATGTATTTCTGGCCTATAAAATTCTTTATATATATACGATTGGAGGTATATGGTGTAAATTCTACATTCAAATCAGTATTATAGTCGAGCCTTATAGTAGAAACTCCGCCAAGTTCTCCAGAGCTAAGTCCACCATTGTTAGGATAGAAATTAAACATACCCGAAAATCCAAGCATTATAAAATTCTGTGCATTTTCCCTCGATGCTGTTTTATATGCATTTTCCGGCTGAAGGATATCGTAAGTTTCTTTTTTCTGAAAAACATTTACTCCGGCAGTAATAATCGCGACAAATATAACTGTAATTGTCATTCCTTGCAGAAGTCCTTTCCAGTCTATGGAATAGTCAAGCCCTTTCTTTGTTTTCTCAAATACGTGATCATTACGGCTAAGCCAGTAATGACCTCCTGATTTCATAACATATGTCATTATAATTCCAGCCAGCATCATGAATGAATAAAGTGTATCTGGCTCTCTCTGCATAAAGAAAGCGATTAAATTTACTGATATTGTAAGAAATACTGCAACCATATATCTTGCTCTTCGCAAAATATAGTTATTTAAAAGAATATTAATTGCAACGCCTATAAGTGACATTGATATCGTTATCGCTACATATCTGTTATTTATTCTTTCATTATAGTACTGCATGCCTTCCGTATCGAAATAATCAGATGCGCGCTTTATAGTATCGTTAATTACTGCATAAAACCCTGAATTGATATAATCATGAAATAAGAACAAAATCCCGGCATAAAATACAAAAAACACAAGATATCCAAGATTCTCGGATTTCCAGCTATGATAAAGGATTGCACATAATACGGCGGTCATAAATATTACTGCATTGAATATCAACTGGTTAAAATCAATATTCATTGCTGTAAGATATGAGCCAAATGCGCCTGCCGTGAGAAAATAAACTATAATCCCTTTTATAACCAATGTTATGTATCGGTTTTCACTGATTTCATAAACTCCAGAATCTATAGATGCCCCTTTACAAAGTGTAACCGGAGTTGTATCTTCTCTTAGCCATGCTGAAAATCTGGCTCGTCTGGCTGCACGTTTTTCAGCCTTTGTCATAATAACAGGCTGAATTTTTTTTATTTTTTCTTTTTTTATTTCTATTCCTGCCATTTTTTCACCAAATTATTCATTTCAGTCCTGTTCCACTATGTCTGCTGATGGTTCTGTGTCTTTCATTGCAATACGGACATATGCCTTTCTTTCCGGATAGATTGCCTGCATAAGTTTCCTTGTCATTTCTGAATTTTTATAAATATGTTCCATATAAATATCCGAAAATGCATCCAACAATTGCTCTATATTAAGAATTTCACGCTCTTCAAATCGTTCTTTTATAACGCTCCACCAAAGAAAGCGCACTGCAGTTTGATTCATCACTATATACCTTGTCACTGCATATGATAAAGAAAGTACCTCGTCAACTTCTTCAGGCTCCCCTGAAAGTTCAGTCAGTATAACCATCTGCTGATCCGACATTGATACACGATCCTTTACCATCAAAATATCTCTCTTGGCTGTAAGTTTCCAATGAAGACTATTAAGTTTGTCCCCCGGTATATATTCTCTGACATCAGATACATCTGAAAAGTCATGTCCTTTCTTTAATGTTTCTTCACTCTCAGTCATTCCACTTGAAAAATCTAAAAAATCCGCATCCACTTTTACATTTTCAACCGGAAGTACTTCTGCCGTTACATTTCTGTTCAATCTTTTCTTCAGATTAACAAGCCCCAGCATATCCCTGATTGTTATATTTTCTATTGAAAAATCATATGTACCAAGCATTGAATAGTGTATCGGAAGTTCTCTTATTACACTTCCTTTTGCGTGGCTCGGCATAGAGATGATAATATATTTGCTATCTCCGTAAAATTTATTCTCAGTCTTAAGTTTCATACGAATGTCATAGCTTATAAGAATTGATCTGTTCTTTACTTCGATATTCAAATATCCGGTTTCATCTTTTCCTACACGTTTCTCTGGTACATTTAATTCGACATTTACCTTGTGTCTGAGAATAAATACTCCAGCTATTGAAAAAAACGGAAACGATGCTGTCACCAAAAGAACTATAAGCATAAAATAATTCCGAAAAAAATCATATGCGGTAATTACAATGGCAAGCTGTACAAGATATGCAATTATTCTGATTATATTAACACGTGTTTTCATTCTCTAATTTCTAGGCACCTTTACTGTTTCAATCAATATACGGATTGCTCTATCTAAATCTATTCCCTGTGCTCTTGCTTTCTGTCCAAGTTTTACTCTATGTCCCAAAGTCTGTCTTACAATTGACTGAACATCTGCCGCTGTAACATAATCCCTATTATCAAGTACCGCTGTTGCCTTAGCCATATTTAATAATGCTATAGTTCCCCTCGGACTTGCACCCATTGAGAAAATGTCATTTTTCCTTGTTTCTTCTACAAGATTCACAATGTACTCATATATTTCGTCCCTAACAAACATTTCACTTGCTGCTTTACGCATTTCGCGAAGTTCTTCTATACCTATAACTGATTTTATATTATCAAGCGGTTTTTTGGCATTCCCCTTTAATATTTCCACCGCATCCATGTGATCAGGATATCCCATAGAAAGGCATACCATAAATCTATCCAGCTGTGATTCAGGAAGCATCTGCGTACCAGAAGAGCCATATGGATTTTCAGTAGCAATTACTATAAATGGATCAGGGAGTTTTCTTGTTACTCCATCCACCGTTGCTGTGCCTTCCTCCATCACTTCTAGCAGTGCGCTCTGGGTTTTAGGTGATGTTCTGTTTATTTCATCAGCAAGAAACAAGTTGCAGAACACAGCTCCTGACCGGTATTCAAAATTTTTTGTTATACTGTTATACATTGAAAATCCTAATATATCACTCGGAAGGACATCCGGCGTAAACTGAACTCTTTTATAGTCAAGTGAAAGTGTTCTTGCAAATGCTGTTGCAAGTGTTGTCTTGCCAACTCCCGGTATATCCTCCATCAGAATATGTCCACCCGCAATAACAGCAGCAAAGACTTTCATTACAACATCTGATTTTCCTTTTATAACAGAATTTACACTTTTCTCTACTGCCTCTATTTTCATATAGTCAACCATGAATATTCCTCCGTATTTCTCTATATTCTCATAATTTAAGCATAATCAGCGCAACCAATTTCAAACTATACTTGAACAATTTTTGCTGCACATCAACCTAAAAATCATCTTTGCTATAATATTATTACATATTTCAACACCTGTCTAACTTACATATACTAAATCACTTGCCTATTTCAATTTTGCAACATATACTTACATTCATATTTTAAATTACTATTATACAATATATTATTATCCACATGATTTACTTACATTTTGCTGACAATAAAATTATGCGAGGTACTTATTATGCCGCCAATTACAAACGACTGGGCTGATGCCCTTAGTCAGGAATTCAAAAAAGATTATTACAATAAACTTTTCAGTTTCATTGTAAATGAATACAAAACTCAGATTGTCTATCCCGCTGCCGATGATATATTCAACGCATTTCATCTGACTCCTCTTAAAGACGTTAAATGTGTAATTATCGGGCAGGACCCATATCATGAACCCGGACAGGCTCACGGCATGGCGTTTTCCGTAAGACCGGATGTTGATATTCCGCCTTCCCTTCAAAACATTTATAAAGAACTTAATACAGATCTTGGATGTAAAATTCCAAATAATGGATACCTTGCCAAATGGGCTGAACAGGGAGTTTTACTATTAAATGCTATTCTTACTGTTCGTGCACACAGTGCCGCATCTCATCAGGGGCACGGATGGGAACAATTTACGGATGCTGTCATTGATGCTGTAAATAAAGAGGACAGACCTATAGTTTTTATGCTGTGGGGTCGTTTTGCCAGAAGCAAAAAAATCATGCTTACTAATCCAAAACATCTGATACTCGAAGCACCTCATCCAAGTCCGCTCTCCGCCTACAATGGTTTTTTCGGTTGCCATCATTTCAGTGAATGCAATAAATTTCTATCCGAGCATAACATTTCGCCAATTGACTGGCAGATAGAGGATATATAGATATGGAAATTTATCTTGTACGTCATGGCACTACTGAATGGAATAAATTAAAGAAAATACAAGGTCAGTCTGATATTCCTCTCGACTCTACAGGTCTGGAAATGGCACATGAAACAGGTCTTGCGCTGAAATATGCAGGCATATCATTTGACAGAATATTTTCAAGTCCACTTGTACGTGCTTATAGAACGGCAATTGAACTTTGTGCCGGAAGAGAAGAATTAATAAACATTATAGAAAAAGATGATAGGCTGAAAGAACTTAATTTTGGAAATTATGAAGGTCATACCTTGAACGAATGTACTTTACTCGAAGGATCAACTTTTGAATTTTTTCACTCCTCTCCCGAGAAGTTCTTTCCCTGTGGTTCTGGTGAATCACTTGGCAAATTATGTATCCGTGCAAAAGATTTTATGCAGAACGTAGCTGAGCCTCTCTACTGTAGCGGTGCTGAACGTATTTTAATAACTGCACACGGTGCTTTAAACAAAGCAATTCTTATGTATGTCCGGGGTGAAAAAGATATTGCTAATTTCTGGGGTGACGGTCTTCAGGCAAATTGCTGCATAACTATCATAAATGTCTGCCAGGATAGTCATAAAAATTTTATCTATACCATAAAAGAAAACAAAACTTTATATGATCCTTCACTGCAAAAAAAAGCAGGAAATCTTCTTGGATAGTAATGCAGTTCCAAAATTATCATGTTCCTGATATATACCATATTCACTGGTATTACCCAACAAATATGGTATATATCATTTCATGTATGACTTTTATGGAATTGATATATTATATTTCTCGCTTTTTACTTATTGATTTAAAAGCTCTCTCGCTGATTCATTGTCAAATATAACTTTATCTATATGTTTCGTTTCAATCTGATATAGTGCATTTGCAGCTAGATGTTCTGCTGCCTGTTCCAAATCCCTGCACCCAGGTTCATTACCGAATTTTTCTATTACAGCTTCGACTGCCCCTTCTGTAACTACACATTCCTCTGGATGTATTCCCATAGTTGATAACACCTTAGGAAGAGAAAAATCACGAAAAATAATTTTCTTTTCATCATGTGTATAATCAGGAATATCAATAACGGCAAATCGCGTCATGAGCGGCTTGCTTATTTTTGATTTATCATTTGCTGTAGCTATAGGATAAACCCCTTTAGTCGGAATCATACATTCAATATAATTATCTGTATATCCTAAGTTATCAAGAAGTGTAAGAAGTGCATCCGCAGGGTTTCCGCCCGCCTGTCCTGAATCAGCCTTATCAAGTTCGTTTATAATGAAAACAAGATTAGATGTTCCTGCCTGTGAAAATGACTCCATAATTCGTCCCGGCTTTGCATTTGAATAAACACGTGGAGATCCTGTAAGTTGTTCCGGATCGTGTATTGTACTCATGTCAAGTGATGTCCACGGAAGTTTCAAAATACGTGCAACTGCATATGCAACCTGTGATTTCCCCACCCCTGCAGGACCGGCCAGTAAAAGACCATATGCAGGAAGCGTATGTGTCCGGTTGATTTGTATTATTGTTTCTATAATTCTCTGTTTTACAAAATCCATGCCATAAAGTTCTTCATCCAGAATTTTTTTTGCTTCCACCGGATCTATAGACTCAAACCATGAATCTTTCCACTTTATATTAAGCATCATTGAAATTGCTCTTTGTGCGTGTCTTCTCTCTTCTGGGCTTATTGCTGCCGACCTCACATATGCAATATTTCTATGTGTCCAGTTTCTTATGTTTGATGGCAGCGTACCTCCGGCACAGTTCACATAATTCACCATGCTTTCAGTATCTGTAAGCAGAATATCTGCTGCTTCTTTTTCAGCAATATCAAGTTTTTCATCTTCACTGATTTCTTCCTCTTTTTGCGGTGCCGAATCAAGAAGCCGACCGATAACAAGCTGCAGAAATCCATCTTCAATTGAAAGTCTGTTCCTTCCTGTTGCATCTACTGCATGAATTTTGTAAACAGCAAACTTTTCTTCTTTCACTTGTCCTGAAAGTCTGATATAAGTTTTATTATCACCAAGCCAGTCCAGCAAATCGCAAAATCTGCTGTCAACCGCTTCTATCTTTTCTTCATATGTATTATCATTATGAACAAACTTGAATATCCCTTCTGTTCTAGGTTTTACAAATGTTCCGCTCTCATGATGAAAAAGCTTCCCATTTATGTTTTCAAGTATAATAATCGGATTTTCTAATGATGCCATATTTGAGAATGAATCATACGTAATATATGAAACTTCATTTTCTTTTTTTACTGTGTGTTTATCATTTCTTTCATCATACGATATGTTATTTGCAATATCATTTACAGCATTATTTGCCGATTGTGCTTTTCTCTTACTGCCATTATCCTCTTCCGTTCCAAAATCAAAAATAAGTGATGACATAAGCGCCCTCCTTTTATACATACGTGAGCATTACTTTTATTGTATTGTAAATTCTGCTTTCTTGCAAATATGCTGATACCGTATTTAATATTTTTTCATTTCTAATGCAAATAAAAAACCTGTCTATGTAATAAATGATACCGCTCCGTTATCAGATTTCGAAAGTTTACTTTCAGAATCAATAAAGTGTATCATCAAAGACAGGTTTTTATCTGTTTTATTTATTTTTTTTCCTGTATATAATTATTCACCAAAATATCTCTTAAGAAGTCCTTCAAATGCCTTTCCGTGGCGAGCCTCATCTCGTGCCATTTCGTGTACTGTGTCATGAACTGCATCAAGATTCAATTCTTTTGCACGTTTTGCAAGAATAGTTTTACCTTCTGTTGCACCACGCTCTGCTTCAACTCTTACTTTGAGATTTTCTTTTGTAGATGAAGAAACGACTTCTCCTAGAAGTTCTGCAAAGCGAGATGCATGATCTGCTTCTTCAAACGCTGCCTGTCTATAATACATGCCAATTTCAGGATATCCTTCACGCATTGCAGCTCTGCTCATAGCCAGATACATTCCTACTTCTGAACATTCCCCTTCAAAATTAGCACGAAGTCCTGACTTGATTTCATCAGGAACATCTTTAGCAACTCCTATAACATGCTCCGCTGCCCAATCATTATTTTCTTCTTCAACAAGAACAAATTTTGCCTTTGGCTGATGGCATGTAGGGCAAGTCCATGTATCCGGAAGATCAGCAAACTTAACTCCCTCTTTTTCTTCATCATAAATGTGACCACAAACTGTACATCTGTATTTCATAATAAACCCCTTTCCCAGCTTATGCTGAATAAAAAATTTTATTTAATAATTCTTACGGAATATTTTTTAAACATTTAGCACAAATTCCGTAGAAATATGTACAATATCCATCTATCTGACCAGAAAAGCCTTTCGACGCTTCTTCCCGTATCTTATGAGGATCTATACCATTCAGATCAATAACCTCCCCGCACTCTTTGCAAATAAAATGATCATGTATTGATACATCAGGGTCAAAATGAACTATTCCATCTCCGACTTCCACAGTTCTCAGTTTCCCTATATCTTTCAGCTGCATAAGGTTTCTATACACTGTACCAAGACTTATTGCCGGAATTGTTTTTCTGATATCCATATATACCATATCTGCTGTAGGATGATCTTTTCTATCCTTAAGATAATTCCAGATAGCTTCTCTCTGTTTACTGTAACGCATGATTTTACTCCTTCTCTAAAGCACTATTGTCTGTATGAAATTTACTTAACAAATTAATATTAGTTAACGTTATCAGTAACTATTATCAATATTACTTATCTGTTTTACTTTTATCAACTTAATCTTTGTTTGCTGCGTTTAATTTATATTAAAGTCGTTTTATAATAACGTCATTTTAACATGATAACTGTAATAACCTGCACTTTTTGCGTATAATTATCTAAAATCAGATATCTGATTTCAATTTATATTTAATTTCTATTAAAAAATGATGCAGCATATAAGTGTCTGCATCATTTTTATCAAACTTTATAACTATATTTTTTATTTATCCTTTAAATTGTTTTTTGAATTTATACTTTTATCTGATCAGTTTTTACAGGTTTTTTTCTTGCTGCCGCAACTGCTGCACCTACAAAAAACGGAATAAACCAAACATAAAACCGGTACATGATAACACCACTGACTGCAGTTTTCCCCACCAACGGTTTGAAAAGCATATTAAAAACATATTCCAGTGTTCCGACTCCCGCTGGTGCCCCCATAACGCCGCTGAGAAGCAGTGTCACAGCCATTATCGCCAAATACACAGCTGCATTCCCACCATTCAGATAACAAAAAAATATAGCCGGAACCGTATACCATGAAAGCTGCTTAAGAATATCCATCAGCAAAATCCACAAAGTTCTTTTATCTCTGTAAATTGTCTTGCCTTCTCTATGAAAACATTCTATCTGATCAATGAGTTTTGCTGCTTTATATTTTTTTTCATGTTTAGTATTTTTTTTATTTATTGCTGAATTATTTTTATTATTTTCTTCTGCATTATCATTACTATTTTCCGCAGTAATTTTATTATAATTTCCTGATGCCTTTTTATTCCTGCTTGTAAATTTATTTATCAATCTAATTGAAAACTTTTCCATATTTTCTGACACAGCAATTATGATCAGTACTGTAACTATAATCACATTTAATAAAATCCCGATAAGAATCCATTTACTGTATTTTATCATTTCCGGTGCTTCAATTTGCACAAAATCAATAAAATTTAAGGGAAACTTTTCAATAATT
>CALMUC010000143.1 GCA_937872845.1 uncultured Lachnospiraceae bacterium
TGGTACAGAGTTTTGCAGAAGGTGAGGTGACACCGGAACTGGCACATCTCATCGGGCAGGAACTGGCAGACCGGCTCTTAAAAGGACAGTTTGAAGTAGTCATAACAACACATCTTAATACCAGACACTATCATAATCATATTGTCTGGAATTCTGTAAGCATGGTGGACGGACATAAGTACCATAGTAATGCTAAGAGTTATTATACGGAGATCCGTAAGATTTCCGATGACCTGTGCAGAAAATATGGTCTGTCTATCATTGAATCCAATCAGAAAAAATCAATCCCTTATGTACAGTGGAAAGCAGAACAGGAAGGAAAGCCGACATGGAGAACGGCGATCCGTTTGGATATCAGGGAATCGGTACAGGAAAGCTACTCCTGGTCACAATTCCTAAAAGAGATGGAAAAGCGGGGTTATACATGGAAACTGAACAGGAAATACATTTCTTTAAAAGCTCCGGGAATGGAGCGGTATATTCGTCTGCGTTCCCTTGGAAAAAATTATTCTGAAGAGGAAATACGTGGGCAGATACTACAGCCCAAGGTGAAACGAGTCTATCAAAAGGCAGTACAGATTCATCCCAAAAAGAAACTGACCGGGATTCAGGCACTGTATTATTCCTATTTATATCAAATGGGGGTACTGCCAAAAAGACCGAAAAGGAGTCCATACGCTGTCAGAGAGGATATCCGGAAACTGGACCGCAGGATTGAACAGATTGAATTTCTAATGAAACATGACATCATAACCAGAGAGCAGCTTGCCGCATACCGAGAGCCATTGCAAAAGCAGATTGCGGAACTTATGAAAGAACGCAGAAGATTGTATCGGAATGGGGGCAGGGAGACTGGGGAAGAACGATTGTCCGAAATCAATGAGGAATTGAAGCGACTCCGTAAGGAAGTTCGTATGACCGTTCAGATTGAGAAACATTCCTTGGAAATCGAAGCGAGACTTCAGGAAGCAGAAGAACAGAGTCAGGATGAAAAACGTGTGGAAGATAAAGAAAGAATGCAGAAAAGTCAGGAGGTGAGATAAGTATGAATTACGGAGCAGAACCGGCAGATCAGGTGGTACGGTACAGTCTGGAAGGGATGGAGTATTCGCTGAAGATCACCGGGAATGTAGCAAAGCATGTGGCAGTCTTTATTGCTGCCGCCTTGAAGGACCAGAAAAAGACAAGAGGGAAAACAAGACTTACCAGAATGTTAAAGGAACAGCGCCCGATGAAATTTTTTACCGTTCCGGGTGACCGTTTAAAAGAATTTGCAAAAGAAGCCAAGGCGAGAGGTATCTTATATGTAGTCATCAAAGATAAGGTGAATCCGGACCAGACAGAGGTCATGGTATTTGCAGATGATGCAGCGAAGATGAATCGGGTATTAGACCGGATGAATCTGGATTTTGTAAAAGCAGAATCAGGCTCTATGGTTACGGAAGCAGTGGAAAAAGAGACTGCACCGGAAAAGGCAGAAAACCAGATGGAAAAAGAAACCGGGGAGAATGTACGGACAGAGACCGTTGTCCTGCCGGAAGGCAAGATAGAATTTGAACTGGACGATGCGGAAGAAATGTTCCAGATCGGGGATGAGGCTTTCCCGGAAGGAAATTTTACACAGGCGCAGGAGGGGGAAGAAAAGAATCCATCCGAACCTTTCTCGCGCAACAGAAATACTTCTTCCGATCGGGAAATTAGCTGGAAAGAAAAGAATGAAAAACCATCTGTGCGGAAAGAACTCGGAGATATCCGCAAGGAACAGGAAGAGAAACGTAAGAGGCCGGACAGACGGAAAAATGCCAGAGAGAGCCGGAAGAAACGTAAGAATATGAAAACGAAAGGCAGGTAATGTATATGGATTTAACAGATATGATTTCAGGTGGAACGGAAGAACAGCAGGTTCCAGAACAGAAGTTGACCAAGGAAGAATATGCAGCCAAGAAACAACAGGAAAGAGAAGAGGTATGGGCTGAAGTAGATTCACAGGCACAGGGAGTTTTTCAGGATGGAGAAAAACTGAAAGGCTTTCTGGACTTTATGGCAGAGTGTAATACCCAGAGAACACCGAATCTGCTTTTGATTTACGGACAGCATCCAGATTTTAAGGTGGTAAGGTCTTATGAACGCTGGAGAGAAGAACACCGTTCAGTAAAAGCAGGGGAGCATGGCATTACTTATATGATTTCCACTGAATACGAAAAAGACGGAGAAATGCGGAGAGGGTATACGATCGGAAAAGGATTTGACATCAGTCAGATGTCTGGAAAGCCATTGGAAGAACGCCCTCAGCGAAGTCTGACAGAACTGATAGGAACTGTCTTAAAAGACCAGTCGGTACGTGTGCAGATTGAGGATGATCTGCCAGACAAAGTGCAGGCCCAGTACAATCCGAGATACCGTACCATTTATATCCGCAACGGAATGAGTGAAGTAACGACATTCCATGCACTGAACAGAGAACTGGCGTGTGCAGCACTGGACCAGCATACCGGAACCTACAGCCGACAGAAAGTCAGTGCACAGGCTTATTGTGCAGCCTATGTGATTGCGAAACGTTATGGTGTGGATGTTACCGGATTCAATCTGGAGTATATTGCACAGAGAAATGAATGTGGAAAGAAAGATCCGCAGGAACTGAGAGACTTTTTAAATGATGTCCGTCAGGCTTCCTACAGTATACGAAACCATATCGAACGCAATTTTGGTGCAAAGGAACAGGAGTATGTAACCGATGAGTTCGCAATCGGAGACCCTGTAAAAACACCGGAAACCAAGGATGAAAAAGCATCTGGAAAAGAGAAAAAAGCAAAGAACCAGCCGGAACGATAAAAGTGAAAAAGTTGGACGGTTGGAGTAGCTATTACGGAGGTCTTGTGATATGGTTGGTGTAACAAAAAAAGGAGGTCAGCCAGATGACAAAATACTATTTGAAGATGGATAACATTATGAAAAATATGTTCGTGGTGGCACTGAATGATGAGCTGCAGGCACAGAGTGAGCAGGATGAATGTTTGGAAGAAACGAAAGCTCTTCTGAAAAAAGTAAGTGAATACGACCTCGCCCAGAAACGGCTGCAGATTACAGCCGGGGAACAAAGGCAGATCCGTAAGGCACTGAACAGACTCAGAAGTAAATATCTTGCAGCCGGAAGATACAGTGACGGAATAGATAAAGTCATCCTTCAGGTTGCAAAACCGAATACCACCAGACACATGTTCTGGTAGAGAAAGGAGTGGTTGATTGGTCATTTATTCAAGAGAAAAAGTGGCAAGACTTAGAGAACAGTATCCGGCAGGAACAAGAATCTGTCTGAATTCGATGGACGGAGAAGCGGGTATGCCGCAGGGACTGGAAGGAACTGTGCAGTATGTGGATGATGCAGGCCAGCTTGGTGTTAAGTGGGACAACGGCAGAAGTCTCTCACTGATACCGGGAGTGGATTCCTTTCATAAGAAAGAAGGACAGGGACATCCAGAAGAAAAGCCACGCAAGAAAAGAGAATCTGACTTGCAGAGATAAGTACAAAAAAGCAGGACTGGGTTCTGTATCTTGTCTTTCTGCCATTTGTCTGGTGGGCGGCAGCGATTACCGCTTGTGCCATTACACCGGATAAGAATTTTATTCAAATCTTAGAAACGCTGAGCGAAAAACTCGAACAGCCGTTTTTTATCACGTATACACCGTATACGTTCAAATGTATTCTGATATTCACAGCAGCCTATTTCTTAGGCATTGGTATTTATGAATCCCAAAAAAGAAATTATAGAAGAGGCGTGGAACATGGTTCCGCAAAATGGGGCAACGTGTCCGAAATCTGCAGACGTTACTGCGAAAAGCAGTACACGAATAATCTGCTTCTGACACAGCATTTCCGCATGGGACTGGATGGATATAAGCATAAACGAAATTTAAATGTGCTGGTAGTCGGAGGTTCCGGGGCAGGAAAGAGCCGGACCTATGCGATTCCGAACATCATGCAGTGCAACTGCTCGATGGTGATCACAGATCCGAAAGCGGAACTTCTGCGCAAAACAGGAGGTGTTCTGGAACGGAATGGATATGAAGTCCGGGTTTTTGATTTGATCAATCCGGAGACTTCCTGGTGTTATAATCCGTTTGCGTATGTCCGGGATGATAAGGATGTACTGAAGCTGATCAATAACCTGATCCGCAACACAACACCGAAGGGAGCGCAGAGCTCAGACCCGTTTTGGGAGAAGTCCGAGACTGCACTTTTACAGGCACTTATGCTGTATTTACTGCATGAAGCTCCACCGGAAGAACAGAACTTCCCGATGATCATGGAAATGCTTGGAAGCGCACAGGTCAAAGAAGATGATGAGGATTACCAGTCACCATTGGACATTTTGTTTGAAAGACTGGAAATGCGGGACCCAGAGAGTATTGCGGTCAAGCAGTATGCCATTTATAAGCAGGCGGCCGGAAAGACCGCAAAGTCTATTTTGATATCGGTTGGTGTCCGTCTGGCAGCTTTTAACCTGAAACAGATTGCCAATCTGACCTGTACAGACGAACTGGACTTATACAGCATCGGGGAGAAGAAAGTAGCACTGTTTTGCTGTATTCCGGATGCCGACACCAGCATGAATTATCTGGTCGGCATGATTTACAGTAATCTGTTTCAGACACTGTATTATGTGGCAGATCGGAAGTACGGAGGAAGGCTTCCGATTCCGGTACACTGCATTATGGATGAATGGCCAAACGTAGCCTTGCCGGATGATTTTGACAAGATTCTGGCAACCATGCGTTCCAGAGGGATTTCCTGCAGTATCATCATCCAGAACATTGCACAGATGAAAGCCTTATTTAAAGACTCGTATGAGAGTCTGATCGGCAACTGCGATGAATTTTTATATCTGGGTGGAAATGAAAAAGAAGGACATAAGTATGTCTCGGAATTATTGGGAAAAGAGACATTGGATACCAATACCTACGGACAGACAAAAGGGCGTAGCGGCAGCTATTCGGTGAATTATCAGCAGACTGGAAGGGAACTTTTAACACCGGATGAAATACGGCTTTTAGATAACCGCAAAGCGATTTTGTTTATTCGTGGGGAGCGTCCGATCATGGACGATAAATATGATTTAAAAAAGCATGTGAATTTCAGATACACAGAGGACGGTGGTGCATCGCCTTATGATTATGCGAAAACACCACTGGCTCACGACGACCTAAAGATTGACATTAACAGATTAGACGATTACGAACTGCTGTCTACCGAGGACATCCTTGGTGAATAGCAGTTTTTTGATGGATTGGAGTGATGTGTATTGAAGAAACTTCTCACAGGAGAAAAAAATAGAACAAAAAAGAATACAACTGAAAAAATGACAACCCCGATGCCGATGGGGAGAAAACAGAAAAAGTGGATGAGCCTTTATATGGCACTGGTACTGACCGTAACGGTTGGAGCAACGACCGCATTCGCAGCCGGAGATCCGTTGTCCGTTATCAATAACCTGTCTACCTTTATTTTTTCTCTGATTCGTGCGATCGGTTTGATTTTGCTTGGATTTGGTGTTGTGCAGGTTGGTCTGTCTTTAAAAAGCCATGATCCAAGCCAGAGGGCAAATGGATTTCTGACACTGGCCGGAGGGGTAATTATTACGTTCGCCAAAGAAATCCTCGATTTGATTATGGCGTAAGCCTCTTTGAAAAAATATATCAGGAAACAGCAGGAGTGCCGGAAGGTACTCCTGTATTCAAAAATATGTTTAAGGAGGTGAGAGTTTTTGAGTGATAACTGGATTGTACAGAATCTAAACTCAGCACTATCCACATGGAGTGAAAAGATGGCAGAACTGTGGACTCTGCTGACCGAAAATCCGGCAACTTTTAAGGGCGGCGGCATCTGGCGGATTATGGTAAATATTAATGATGCACTGACAGCCATTGCTTATGGATTACTGGTATTATTTTTCGCAGCCGGAATCATTAAAACGTGTGGCAGTTTTACAGATCTGAAAAAGCCGGAACATGTGCTAAAAGCATTTATCCGGTTTGCACTTGCTCAGGGAGCAATTACATACGGGATGGAACTTATGCAGGCACTGTTTTCCATTGTGCAGGGAATCGTGACAACCGTAATGAGTGGCTCCAGTATGGCAGGAAGCGTGACGGAACTGCCAACGGAGATTGTAGATAAGATTGAGAGCGTGGGAATGCTGGAATCCATTCCATTGTGGATTGTCACACTGCTTGGCAGTCTGCTGATCACTGTATTGTCATTTGTAATGATCCTGACAGTGTATGGCAGAATGTTCAAAATCTATATGTATACGGCAATCGCCCCGATTCCGATTTCCTCATTTGCAGGAGAACCCACGCAGTCCATTGGAAAGAACTTTATCCGTTCTTATGTAGGCGTATGTCTGGAAGGGGCAATTATTGCACTGGCATGTATTATCTTTTCTGCTTATGCAGCAAGCCCTCCGGCTGTCGGAGATACGGAGTTGAGTGCAGTTACAATCGTGTGGAACTATGTAGGAGAACTGGTATTTAATTTACTGGTGTTGGTTGGAGCAATTAAGGCATCTGACCGTATTGTCAGAGAAATGATGGGACTTGGAGGTTAAAAATATGGATACAAAGAAAACATTAAGATATAACTGGGAATTCGGACGTGAGACAGTAGCGATACGAGTGAGCTCTTATCGGAACAATGGAAATTTATATGTAGGACTCTGCCATAAGGAAGGGAGAGAATGGGAAGATTTTGGAGATGTAACCATTAATCTGCCCTATCAGTTCTTAGAGCCAAATGAGGCTTTTATAACAGGAGATTTTACCAAGGATATGCTTCATTTTATCAAGGAACATAAACTTGGAAAAGTGTTGAATGAAACAGGAAGATCAGGATATGCAACCTATCAGAAGGTAGCGTTTGATCTAGCAAGACTTGCGGAATTTGATCCGGAAGGCGTTGCAGAACACTGTAGATTTGCCGGGATAGAAGTACCGAAAGAAAAACCACAGAAAACGAAGAAACAAAACAGGGGAGAGGAACGATAATTTATGGAAGTAAAGATGAACAAAGAAATCAGGGACTATCAGGAATCCATGTTTATGGGACTGGACCTGAGACAATGTGTGTGTTCTGTTCTTGCGATTCTTACAGCAATCGGAATTTACTTTGGAATGCGTGATATTACCGGACAGGAAATAACCGGATGGCTGTGTGTGCTTGGTGCTGCTCCATTTGCTGCCTGTGGCTTTTTCAAATATCATGGTATGACAGCCGAACAGTTTTTATGGGCAGTGATCAAATCCGAATTGCTGTATCCGAAGAAACTGGTGTTTCAGTCGGAAGATATCTACTACTCCTGCATGCAGGAGACCATCTCGCTGGGAGAAAAGAATCAAAAGGATGGAGCGGAAATCATAAAAGAGCGGGAGCAAAAAGCAGAAGCAAAACAGAGAAAGAAACGCAAGGGAAGGAGTGATGCCTTTGATTAAAACCTTAAGTCAGGCACTTCGGATGGATAAGGAACGCTTCAAAGTTCCGAAATCCGTCCAACAGGCAATTCCCATCCAGCGAATCTGGCCGGATGGAATTTTTCAACAGGGAACGAAATTCTCAAAAACATATCGTTTTACAGATATCAACTATTATATTGCGAGTAAGGACAATAAGACAGAAATGTTTCTGGATTATTCCGAACTCTTAAATTCACTGGATTCCGGCATTTCTGCCAAAATTACCATCAATAACCGGAGAATCAATAAAGAAGAATTTGAAAAATCAATCCTGCTTCCAATGAAGGAAGATGGACTGGACCACTATCGGGAAGAATACAACGAAATGCTCCTGTCTAAGATTACAGGAACAAACAACAGCATCTATCAGGAACGGTATCTGACCGTCAGTGTACATAAAAGATCGATTGATGATGCAAGAACCTATTTTGCACGTATCGGAACAGACATCGTAACACATCTGGCAAAGTTATCGTCCACAGCAGAAGGACTGGACGCAGAGAGCCGGCTCCAGATTTTCAGGGATTTCTTCAAGGGAGATGTCCCACAGGCATTTCCGTTTGATCTGAAACAATTTGCCAAGAAGGGAACAAGTTTCAAGGACTGGATGTGTCCGGATTCTATGGAATTTGAACGTGACCATTTTAAAATCGGTGACAGGTACGGAAGAGTCCTGTATATGCAGGATTATGCAAGTTATGTTAAAGATGACATGATTTCAGAACTGTGTGACTTCAGCCGGAATCTGATGTTGTCGATTGACATCCTGCCAGTCCCTACGGATGAAGCGGTAAGGGAAATCCAGAACCGACTGCTTGGTGTGGAAACCAACGTGACCAACTGGCAGAGAAGGCAGAACGCTAATAATAACTTCTCGGCAATCGTACCATACGATATGGAACTTCAGAGAAAAGAAACCAAGGAAATGCTCGATGATCTGACAACCAGAGACCAGCGTATGATGTTCGGGATTTTGACAATGGTACATCTGGCAGACAGCAAAAAGCAACTGGATTCCGATACGGAACTGATTCTGTCAATCGCAAGAAAGCATCTGTGTCAGATGGCAACATTAAAGTGGCAGCAAGTGGACGGACTCAATACAGTGCTTCCTTACGGACTGCGAAAGATCAATGCCCTGCGTACATTGACAACGGAATCAACGGCTGTTTTAATCCCGTTCCATACACAGGAAATCCTGCAGCCGGGAGGTATCTATTATGGGCAGAATGCAGTCAGCAAGAACCTTCTGGTAGCCGACCGGAAGAAACTGATGAATGGAAACAGTTTCCGGTTGGGCGTCAGTGGATCAGGAAAGAGCTTTTCGGCAAAAGAAGAGATTGTGCATCTGGCATTGAGTACCGATGACGATATCCTGATTCTTGATCCGGAGTCCGAATTCACAAAATTAGTAGAGGCTCTGGGTGGACAGGTTGTAAAAGTATCTGCGACATCAGACAATCACCTGAATGCAATGGATATGGACGCAGCCTACGGCAATGAAAAGAATCCACTGATTGAAAAATCGGAGTTTATCCTGTCTGTGTTCGAGCAGTTGGTTGGAGCAGGAAATCTGTCGGCAAAAGAAAAGTCGATTCTGGACCGCTGTGCTGCAGATGTGTACCGGGATTATATCCGAAGTGGTTATACCGGAGAAGTTCCGACATTGAAAGATATGTACCGACAGCTGATGTTACAGCCGGAAGAAGAGGCAAGAGGACTGGCATTATCATCCGAACTTTTTATCAATGGAAGCCTGAACACCTTTGCACAGCCGACCAATGTGAATAAGAAGAACAGGATCATGGATTATGATATCCGGGAACTGGGGGAACAGCTTATGCCACTGGGAATGCTGGTTACCTTAGACAGTATTTTCAACAGGGTAATTCAGAACTGGAAAGAAGGAAAAACGACATGGATATTTGCCGATGAGTTCTATCTGTTATTCCGCTATGAATACAGTGCAAATTTCTTCTACCGACTGTACAAGAGAATCAGAAAATACAATGGATTCGTGACAGGTTTAACCCAAAATGTTGAGGAACTTCTGAAATCGGACACTGCAAGACTGATGTTGGCAAACAGTGAGTTTTTGATTCTTTTGAATCAGGCAAGTACAGACAGGGAAGAATTGGCAGCTCTTTTGAATATTTCCGAAAACCAACTGTCCTATATTACAAATGTATCGGTTGGCAGTGGTCTGATCCGTTGCTCTGGAAATATCGTACCATTTGAGAATACGTTCCCAAAGAATACAGACCTTTATAAACTAATGACAACAAAACCGGGAGAATCATAATGAAGAAAAAAGAAGAAGTAACGATAACTTTTTATGCTGCAGAGTGCGGTGAGTTCCATGATTTAGGAGAATATACAAAATGCAGAACGCTGGAAGAGGCATATAAAAAGTACCAGAAATATTGTAGAACATCTGCCAATATGTGTCCGGCTATTGAGTTTTCTATTCATGATCCAGAATCAATTTATTCAGACATGGAATATCCATTACCGTTGTCATCAAAAGACAGGGGAGACTTGGAACTTGTGCCATATTACAACGAACATCCACTGGTAAATGAGGCAATCAGACAGGTGGAGCAGTTGCAGAAACAGCAGGAAAAAAAGAAACATCGGGATGTTGCCCGATGAGATAAGAGATACGGAAAGAGGGTGACCGGATGAAAGATATCAAGGAACGGGTAAGGGATAAGAATCCGAAGATTCGAAATCCGGCTGCCCGACTTCCGAAAGAACTGGTTCGCTCAGCGGTTCTGGAAGCAAAAGAAAAGCCAAGGGAACTACATGAAAAAAGCAGTGGGCAGTCAGAATCCCCAACACAGTATGGAACTGAAAAAATAGAATCCGTACAGTACAGAGCGGCGAGTGTGGCAGGAAAAAGTATAGGGAAAACCACATATCAAGGTGGAAAAAAACTTGCTGGAGTGACCTACAGGAAGATAAAGGAAAGAAAAAGCAGACAGGAAGAAGCGAAAGCTGCCGAAGAAGCAATGGAGCAGGGGGCAGAAAGCGGAAAGAAATTAATCAAGTTGAAACCGGAGCAGGCAGCACTTGCCAAGGAGAATGGTAAACGGCAGGTGAAAGCAGCACCGAGAGTGGTAAAAGTATCCGGTCTGTCTCAAGAAAAAATAAAGACACAGGCATCCATGCAGAAACAGCAGATGGAAAAAAGTCTTCAGGCGATGCAGAAAGCAAGAGCAGCCCAGATGGCAAGAAAGTCAGCACAGGCATCGGCAGAAAGTGGAAAAGCAGTCCTTCAGGTAACTGGAAAGGGTTCAAAGTTATCCGTACAGGGAATTACAGCAGCGATTCAAAAAGGGGTAGTAGCTCTTGAAAAAATGGGAAAATGGATTGCTGCCGGAGGTAGTGCATTTCTTCTGGTATTTATTCTGATTGTGGGAATCATTGCAGGAGCAGCTTTCAGCAGTAATTCGGAAAGCTCCGAATCCCTAAGTGAAGAAGTGCTTGCGTATACTTCTGTGATACAGCAGTATGCATCCCAATACGGCATTCCGGAATATGTGTCTGCGATACAGGCCATCATGATGCAGGAATCTGGAGGCAGGGGAACAGACCCGATGCAGTGTTCGGAAAGTCCATATAATACAAGATTCCCACACACTCCTGGTTCTATTACTGATCCGGATTATTCGATAGAGGTTGGAGTACAGACCTTTGCAGACTGTATCAGACAGGCAGGATGCAGCAGTCCACAGGATCTGGACAAGCTGAAACTTGCATGGCAGGGATATAACTATGGAAATGGCTACATAGGATGGGCATTGCAAAGAGGCGGTTATACAGAAGCCAATGCATTGCAGTTTTCACAGGAACAGGCAGCTTCGCATGGATGGAGCAGTTACGGAGATCCCCAATACGTTCCCCATGTGATGCGGTATTATTCCGGTGGCAGCCTGTTTGCTGGTTTGTTTGGTAATCAGCAGATTGTGTCGGTTGCAATGGGGCAGCTTGGAAACAGTGGCGGTCAGAAGTTCTGGAGCTGGTACGGATTTGACAGTCGGGTAGAATGGTGTGCCTGTTTTGTAAGCTGGTGTGCGGATCAGAGCGGTCTGATTGCAAGTGGGAATGTTCCTAAATTCTCATTGTGCAGTGATGGAGTGTCCTGGTTTCAGGGAAAGAATAAGTGGCAGAGTGGCGGAACAACTCCGACAGCTGGAATGATCATCTTTTTTGACTGGGATCATGATGGAACATCGGATCATGTAGGAATAGTAGAAAAGTGTGAAGGTGGAAGAGTTTACACGATTGAGGGAAATTCCAGTGATCAGGTACGGCAGAGAAATTATGCAGTAGATTACAGTTCTATAATGGGATATGGGGTGATAAATTGATGGTTTCTTTCATAATTTGTTAAGGATTTTATAAGGGAGTTAATGAATCCTTTGGAAAATAGTCACAAAATAGGCACAGTTGATTGATAAATTGTTATTGTAACTTTTAGTGATAGACATATAAAGAGTTAGAAATCTTTATAATTGACTTGAATTAGGAGGTAGTGAATATGAGTGATCAGAATGTAAAAGCAGCACAAAAATATTTAAATGCGATGTTTGGTGGACATAAGGATTGGGTAAAACTGGATGAAGATGGAAAGACCGGAACAGCCGTGATGCAGGGAATCATTCGTGCATTTCAGATTCAGAATGGAATCTCAACGATTACAGGAACGGTTGGACCACTTACTATTAATACCATGAAGAAGTTAGCCATTATTACAAAAATGGATCCGAATGATACTCCGCAGGTTAATGTATGCTTGATTCAGTGTGCTCTGTTTTGCAAAGGATATGCTGCTGGAGGAATTACTGGAATTTATTATACATCAGGAGTAAATGCAGTTAAAAAGATGCAGGAAAATGCAGGACTGGAAGTTACGGGCAAAATTGATTGGAAAGTTTGGTCTGGATTGTTATCCCTAAACTGGTTTACAAAGGTTTCTGGTGGGGATTCCAATATTGTTCTTATTCAACAGCAATTAAATAGTGACTGGTCAGATGTTATTGGTGTTGGACCTTGTGATGGAATTGCCTCAAGACAGACAATTTTGTCTTTAGTTGGTGCATTGCAGGCGGCTGAAGGAGTTACAACTGAATTAATTACAGATTTGAATTCAGTTAATTTTGGCGATGCAACAACAAATGCGTTTCCGGGTACATTACAGAACGGACAGAACTCGACGAAATATGTTCCATTTAATAAGATTGCTCAATACGGACTATATTTTAACGGATATAATCCGGGAAGATTCGATGGCGTGTTTGATTCGACTACAGAGTCAAAGGTGTCAGAATTTCAGGAGTTTTATGGTCTGACAGGAATTGGACTTGTAACAAAAGGAAAAGTAAATGTTTCTACTATGAAATCATTGCTTACGAGTAAAGGCGATACAAACAGGGCAGCAAAAGCGTGTGACTGTGCAACAGTATTAAATAAACAACAGGCATTAGATATAAAAAATGCAGGGTATACTCATGTAGGACGTTATCTGACAGGTTCTGTTGGAAAAGAACATACACCGAAATATTTGACATCAACAGAAGTGAAAAACATTGAAAATGCAGGATTATCGGTATTCCCGATATATCAGGATGGAGGATATGAATTAAACTATTTTAAGGATCCGTCCCAGGGAAGTGTTGATGCACAGACAGCAATTTTAGCAGCCGAGAGAATCGGTATACCAAGTGGAACGACTATATACTTTGCAGTGGATTTTGATTGTTATTCATATCAGATTGATACATTTATTATACCTTATTTTGAACAGATTCACATGATCTTTTTCAGTTCGACAAATGATAAAAATTATAAAGTCGGCATTTATGCACCAAGATATGTATGTACTAAAGTTTATGAAGCAGGATTGGCAAGTAAATCATTTGTGGCAGATATGTCAACTGGATTTAGCTGTAATTTGGGATATTCGATGCCGAAGAACTGGGCATTTGATCAATTTTGTGAGTTGAACTCATTTTCTTCATCACCTTCGTTCCCACTGGATAAAGATGCATATTCAGGGAGAGATACTGGATTTAAAAAGTTCGATGCCGTATCGACAAAAACAGATGAGGAAATAGCGCAAGAAAATCTTCGGGCAAAGGTAAAAATAGCACGAAATCAATATGTCTATAATGTAATGGAGCCGCTTGGTTATCTGAATAAAATTATGGATGTGGGTGTGGAGTATGATAAGGAAATTTCACTGGGAACAATGATGAGTCCTCAAGGAGCAATTGATATTTCTACTAAAATATCCACATCGCTTGAAAGTTCAACTGGTAAAATTTATAATATAAAAGTGGATATAGGAAATGATGGAGAATTGACACAAACTTGCAAAAATCAAATTATGGAGATTTCATCAAATTTATCAGATACAGGTATAGAGGGAGCAGATAACTTTGGAAATACGATAGAAAAAATTGCTTTATCGGTTAAATCTGGTAATATTGCTTTTGAAATAAATAATGTTTTTGCCAATAGTGTAGAGTTTTCCATTGTATTTAGTACATCAGATTTGCTGCCAGAAGAGGAAAAAGAGTGGACAATATCGGTTGCTTTGATTTTTACAATGACATTAAATTCTAATAGTGGTCTTGAATTTAATGTTGTAGAATTCACAAAAGAGCATAGTAATATACTGGCAGGAGCCGTAATATTAGTTCTTGCGGGTGCATTAGTTGTAAATGCAATTCCGTCAATTATTGCTTTATTTTCAGCTGGAGCAGGTACTGTTTTTGGTTTGTTGATTCAAGCGCTGTAAATTGTAAAAGAATAAAAGAGACAATGGCCAGAGGTTCGATTTTATAAAGAGGACCTCTGGCAAAAGGGGGATTAAGAAGAATGCATATTAAATCAATTGTGTCAGATGAGGATAGGGAAGAATTAGAAAGAATGCTTTCGCTTGGGTTTATAATTCCTAATCAATTATTTAAAACAAGACAGAAAAGTAGAATGATTATCTATATTTTTACACCTGTAGAATTTTTACTGTCGATTAATTGTTATCTGTCGGAAAGTTATTTGATGTTTGGAATAGGGATTGGAACTTGTGTGGCTTGTGTGGCTTGGATTATTTGGTATCAAATGATTGGTAAAAATTTTGAAAAAAATGTTCATGAATTTGTCTGGGGTAGATCAGGATATGAAACGGTGGATATCGATGAAAACGCAATTAAAATAGATGAAGATCAAATTTATGAATTTAAAAATATTGATAGAATGTTCTTATATAAAAACTTCTTTTTTTTCATAACAAATGAAAAGAAAATATTTATATTTAAAACGACAGATATGGAGTCGGATGAACTTATAAAAATTATTAAAACAACAGGGATTTTATTTGAAAAAAAAGAAAAACCATTTAATATTTATAAGTATTGTAAAAAAGGAAAAAGTTTTTAAAAATAAGCAGAGGATGGTGGATTTATCATCCTTTTAGAGAAGAGCATGTATTTTAAAGGGAATCTGGTTTTGCAGGTTCCCTTTTTGCCATCAAAAACGTTGATGTTTTATCAAATGACGCTAAAAATAAAAAGAATAATGCAGGGGGTGACATTATTAGTTATCGCTGTAATATTTGGATAAAATATAAATAAAACATAAAAAATATAAATAAATTATAAAATGGCGACAGTTTTTTCTTGTTCAAGTGTTTATTATATAGAGGACAAAATAAGACAGCAAAGGAAGTGGTGCTGTTGCATCGGAAAAATGACACAAAATTAGTGATGTCCATTCGGGAAAAGAATTGAAGGGGATTCTTTTCCCCATTTGTCGTGTTACGAAAGACTGAGGGTAAGAAAATATGCTAGAACTTGCAATCTGTGATGATGACATCATCCTATGTAATTGGTTAGAACAGAAGCTGCTCCATTATGGGAAAGCGAATGACTGTCAGATATCTATAGAAATATACTATTCTGCGGAGCAGCTTCTTAACAGGCTGGAAGAAGAATCCTACGATATGTTATTCCTTGATATTTGTCTGGAACATGAGAATGGAATTGATATCGGAACGGAGATACGAAAGAAAAATTATGGAAAAGAACTGCGGATTACCTATATTTCAACATATCAGGAATATGCTATGAAATTATTCCGTATTCATCCATTTGATTTTCTTGTAAAGCCAATCCGAGAGGAAGAACTTTTCCGGGTGATAGGTGAATTACGGGAACTGTTAAAAGAACGGAAGAAAATATTTGAATATACGGATACAAAAGGAATCCACAAGATTTCTTATGACAAGATCCTGTATTTTTATAGTCTGGGAAAAAGAGTACATATCGTGACATCGGAAAAAGAATATGAATATCGAGGAAAATTAAAGGATGTAGCGGATGTAACAGAAGAATATTTCTTACTGATTCACAAGTCCTATCTCATCAATATGGAACACGTGGAGCATTACGAATATGACAACGTGGTTATGAAAGACAAGACACGTCTCAGTATCAGTAAAGCAAATCGCAAGAAGGTCAGGGAAAGACTATTACAAACGGAGAAGAAAAGATTATGAATATCCATTTGATCACTTATCTGACAAGTAAATTATTCTGGATTTATACTGTGTTCCGTTACAATACCATCCTGTATCCAAAAAATGAGGATACACAAAAGCTATTTGCATATTTTTGTGCATATCTGCTTTCATGCTGGGGAAGCATGCAGTGGGGAACGATGTACGGAGATCTGATCTTTGAGCTGATAGCTCTGTTAATTATAACAGTGGCATATCAGGCAGACTGGCAACATCATGTCTGGAATACACTTATGGTATATATTATGGGAATTTTATGTGATGGGATTCCAATCGTGTTCTTTCAACGGTATGCGGTAGCAAGAAATCCGGTGCATCATCACATGGGACCGGGAACTATTGTAATGGGAAATTTTATATTCTTTTTACTGGAAGTCATTATTGAAAGAAAAGTAGGTGTAAAGAGAAGTTATTATATAAAGAACCGTCATTGGCTTGCTATGCTTTCTGTCCCGGTGATCAGCATTATAGTCTGTATCAGGATATTGCTGCCAGACAGAAGAGGTGTGCGGTCTACGATTGTATTATTCTTACTGTTTATCAATGTGTTTATTTTCTATCTGCACGATGAGGTTCAGAAAAGTTATATTGAAACAGCAAAACAGGAAGAGATGAAAATTCAGATGAGCCAGTATGCAAAAGAACTGGAGATGATGATGAAATCACAGGACAGGCTGAATAAGATACATCATGATTACAAGCACCATCTTACAACAATAGGGGCAATGGCAAAAACGGGAGGAAATGAAGAGATTCTATCGTATCTGAAACAAATGGAGAATATAGCCGGAACAGCCTTATGTCATCATTTATATACAGAAAACCGTAATATGAATAATCTGCTGAATTATATTTTGGAAGATTCGAAATCAGTAATTGAAAATCCGGAGATTTCTGTAGAAATACCGAATCATATAGGGGAAGAATTATTTGATATAAGTATAATAGTGGGAAATCTTATGGATAATGCTATTCGTGGGACAGCAGCTTCAGATGAAAGGAGATTATCGTTTCAGATGTATTATGGAAAAGGAATCATGAATATCCAGATTGAGAATAGCATAAAAGATACACCAAAAGTGCGGAATGGAATTTATCTGACAACGAAAAGCAGGAAAGAAGGACATGGAATAGGATTACAAAATGTGAAACTCGTAGTAGAAAAATATCATGGTCAGATGGAGATCTGCCATACGGAGAAATCCTTTCAAGTGAAAATATTATTATATATGAAATTAGATGAAAAATAGTAAGGCGATGGTGTCTTACTATTTTTTTCGACCGATTTCGTCTATTTTTGCCACCTCAAGGGGCATTTTTACCATTTATGAAAATTTTGTGATTTTTTAGATTATAGTAGTGCCAAAGTCAGAAAAAAGGAGGGTAGCGGTTATTTTGTAAAGGAATTATAGAAAAAGATTACAAGAGGGAGAAAGAGACTATGAAGAGATTTCGAAAGTCGGCTATAGCCTTAGTACTTGCACTCCTGATGGCACTACAGGGAACAGAGCCTATTTTTGTACAGGCAAAAGAGGCCATTGAGGATGTACAGAAGAATGCAGATTTCTCCAGACCAGAGGCTTTGACGGAAGAGGAAGCAGGGATTACAGATTCCACATCTGGAGAACAAGATAAGAGTCAGCAGTCTGATGCGGACGTACAAAATGAAACGACGCCATCAGAAGATACAGAGACGCAGGAAGAACAGACAACTCCAGCGGAAGAAACAGAAGAAAATCCGCAGGAAAAAGAAGTGGAGTTGAAAGAACCACAGGATTACTATCCGATTCCAGAAGAACCGGAAGGTGAACTGATTGATTATGATGCCATTTCCAAGACTTATAAGACAGGGGACAAGCAGTATACAACCGTTTATGGAGGTTATGTCGGAACTTATAAGAATGAGGATGGAGATACCGAGCTGGTTGATAATACACTTGTAAAACCAGAAGAAGCAGATACTCCGGCATCCGAAGAAGCACAGGAAGCCAGCAGTGTAGTGGCAACTGAAGAAAAGGAAGAGAAAACAGAAGTTTATCAGAACAAGGCAAACGATTATGCTATCCTTCTTCCGGAACAGATGTCAGAAGAGAATGGTGTAACGATTGAAAATGGAAAGACCAGAATCGGGATCATTCCGGTAGATGGAGATTATACACATTCCGTTATTAAAGACAATGCGATCCTTTATAATGAAGTTTACGAGGGCGCAGATGTTCAGTATACAGTACTGGATTCCAGCATTAAGGAAGATATCGTACTTCAGCAGCCAACAGACAGGGAAGTCTATGAATACGAGCTGCAGATTCCGGGGTATCAGGCAGAAGTAAAAGACAATCAGGTCTATATCTATCCGGAAGGGAAGACAATCAAAGATGCGAAGTATCTTCTGGAGACGCCATCAATGGAAGATGCTGCCGGGGAAATCAGTTTCCTGATCACATTGGAACTTCGGGAAGAAGATGGAAAAACAATCCTGACCGTAAAACCAGATAGGGATTGGCTTTCGGCAGAAGAACGTCAGTATCCGGTCAGGATCGATCCGACACCAGTAGAGATTCAGAAGAGTTCCTTTAACATGATCGGTGTGGAAGAGGGAAGTCCTACCAGTCAGATTGGTGACAACAATTATCCGTATGTCGGATTTGATGATGGTATTAAGTCTGGGAACCTTGCAGGATTTGGTACTGCACACCAGAACTGCCGGACTTATATCAAAGTAAATTCAAATTTTAGTCAGATTCCGAAAGATTCCAAAATTGACAGTGCAACATTTGCAGTCAGTCAGAAAACTGCATACAGTGGTGGTGCATCCCAGTTTGGACTTTATCGTGTAGATCAGTCGTGGAACACCTCCATCACATGGAAAACAAAACCAGTAAATCTTACGTTTCAGGATGTACAGAATGCAAGTACCAGCAGGAACAGCTATATCAATTATGACGTCAAAGATCTGGTCAATGACTGGGTGCAGGGAACTCATGCGAATAACGGATTTGCACTGGTAGCCATTGCCGAGGCAAATAACCTTGGAGCTTCTATGCAGTGTGAGGTACTGAATAACAGGGCATCCGTTTATGGACCGAAACTCAGCATCCAGTGGTCACCGGATGAAGATCCATATCTGCGAGATATGTCACTGGATGAAACAACGATCCTGCTTCGCCCGATGACAGAAAAGAATACAAATGGAAAGCTGAAGTTTGATGCCGTATTTGCAGACGGAATTGCAAAGAGCAAATCTACAGTAGAATATTATCTGCTTCCAGATGAGGAAAATGAAGAACATCACGAAACAGATGCAAAACCATTGTATTCCTATCCAGACAGTACTGAATACAATAAGCAGTTCCCGGAGGCGAATAAGTATTACAGCAAAGATTCCAACTGGCAGAGTGCACTGTATTCAGGGCTGACGAAGGACAAGCTTTATAAGATCAAAGCAAAAGCATCGAAAGAGATTGATGGAAAGCTGGAAACAGGAAAAGAAGTGACCAGTGACAGCTTTGTGATCTATGAAGTGAAGCAGTTTGATACATTCCCGAAGATTGCAAAATATTATGGTGTTCCGCTTAAGAACATTATGAAAGACAATCAGGTTATGGACGCACTGGTAGTCGCAAATAACACGATCTTTATCCGTAACCCACAGACAAATGTTCCATATAGTCCTGCACCGCTTACCGATCAGGATAAGATGCGGATTGACGGAGCATTGATGGGAAGAGGCCTGCACTGTGAATTTGGATTTGAACCAGTCAACTTAAATACTGGTAACTTCTACATGGATCAGTCCGATGCGACGATGAATGAACTGAATGGAGAATTCTCCATTACAAGAAGCTACAATTCCAAAGGAACAGACCAGCATTCCATGTTCGGACGTGGATGGAGCTTTAACTATGACCAGTCACTTTCTCAAATGGAGGACGGAAGTCTTCTGTATATGAGAGGGGACGGAAGTTATCTGATCTTTGATAAGAATGAAGATGGAAGCTACACTACTCCGGATGGTTATGTATATGATTTAAAAGCAGTCAGCTATAAAGATACAGACCATGACTACATCGGATGGGAACTGACAGATGCGGATCAGAGCGTCTGGTCATTTGATAAATATGGAATTTTACGTTATGTAACGGATGTGAATGGATTTAAGACAGTATTAGATTATGACGATGATTATAATCTGAGTAAGATTACAACACCATCCGGAAAAACATTCGGGGTAAAACAGGATAAATTCGGGCATATCAAGGAACTGTCTCTTCCAGATGGTGGAAAAGTTTCTTACAAATATGATGAGCAGGGAAATCTGATATCTGTAACAGATCCGAATGGAACAACAAAAGAGTACAAATATGATGATGACAGCCGTATGACAAGCTGGAAAGATGAGAATGGCAATACGGTTGTAAAGAATACTTACGATAAAGAAGGAAGAGTTGTAGAGCAGACTGATGCAGAAAAAGGAACGGCAACTTTCAAGTACGGAAAGAGTTCTACTACAACAACGGATAACGAAGGAAATAAGACCGTTTATCATTATGATGATCAGTACCGCACAACATCCATTGAATATCCGGATGGAACAACCTGTGAAAAGACTTATAATGCAGAGAATCAGCTTGCTTCCGAAACGACAGCAGCCGGAACAAAAACTTACACTTATGATACATTTGGCAATGTAGCAACGGAGACAAGAGAGGATGGAAAGACAGCCTCTTATACTTATAATGAGCAGAATAAGCTGACCAGTGCAACTGGATATAACGGAGCAACGGTTACTTACAGTTATGACGGTAATGGAAATATGGTCACATCTACAAAACCGGATGGAACAGCCATTACCTATACTTACGATGACAAACATCGTATGGTATCCCAGACAGACGGCAGAGGTGTCACAACAACGTATTCGTATGACGGACCGAACATGACCGGATATGTGGATGGAAATGGAGCAGCATGGGGATTCACGTATGACGCGATGAATCGTGCAGTTACCATGACAGATCCACTTGGAAATGTAACCTCGAACAGTTACGATGCGAATGGCAATCTGACTTCCAAGACAGCAGCCGATGGCGGTGTGACCGCTTATACGCTGGATGGTGTGGGAAATATTACAGCAAGTACTGACGCACTGGGGAATACCACCACTTATACTTATGATAAGATGTACAACATGACCAGTGGTACAGATCCGAAAGGAAATCAGATCAGCTACGTTTATGATAAGAATTATCAGCAGGTCAAAGCAACCGATGCAAAAGGAAATACAATTACTTATAAGTATGACAGCATGGGACGTGTCATAGAAGAGAGTAATAAAGATTTTGGAACAAAGCTCTATGAATATGACAAAGCAGGAAATCTGAAAAAATATACCGATGGAAATGGAAATGCAACCGTATCCAAGTTTGATTCTCTTGGACAGGTGCTTCAGTCCAAAGATGCAGTTGGTAATATAACCAAATATGAATATGACGCATTAGGAAATGAAACCAAGATTACTTATGGAGATGGAAGCAGCCATTCCAAGGAATATGATAACTGCGGAAGACTCGCTAAAGAGACAGATGAATTAGGTGCAGTTACCACTTATACTTATGATGCGGCAGACAATCTGGTATCAAAATCAGATGACAGTGGAAGAACCTGGACTTATACCTACGATAATACAGGAAACCGCTTAAGTGAAACCAACCCAGAAGGTGGAACTACCACATATACTTATGATAAAGCAGGAAATCTGGTATCTTCTACCGATGAAGAGGGAAGAACAGATACTTATGCTTACGACAAGGCAGGAAATCTGACTACATCCAAAGATGCCCTTGGATATACCGTATCCATGAAGTATGACTTAAATGGAAATCTGGTATCCTCTACCGATGAAAATGGAAATACCAGTACCATGACTTACGATGGTAATGGAAACATGACATCGGTAAGCGATGCAAAGGGCAACATTACAGCAATGAAATATGATTCCACCGACAATCTGGAACAGACGGTGGACGCCCTGAAAGGAAAGACCACTTACGAATACGATTCACAGGGCAACAGCACAAAGATGACAGATGCCCTCGGCAATGCGTATAGTTATGTGTATGATAAAGAGGGAAATAACACATCCATAATACTGCCGACAGGGGACAAGGTGCTGATGGAGTACGATGCCATCGGACAGCTTGTAAAATGTACGGATGCACAGGGACTCGTAATTACCTATCAATATGACGGAGCAGGCAACCTGATCCATTCCTCCGACAATGGTGGAAACAGTATGGATTATACTTATGATGGTGCCGGAAATGTACTGACACAGACCGATGAACTTGGCAGGACAGCAACATACAAGTACGATCAGTACGGCAGACTCCTGAAACTTACTGAAGCAGACGGAAGTATCACATCTTATGAATATGATGTTATGGACCGCATTACAGCGGTAACGGATGCGGAAGGTCATAAAACAACCTTTACCTACGATAAAGTCGGCAACCAGTTATCCATGACAGAAGAAGAGGAAGCCACATATAAATACGCTTACGATAAGAAAGACCGGGTTATTTCTCAGACAAATCCACTGGGAGCATCCAGCACCTTTAAGTATGACGGAAATGATAATGTGACGGAATCTGTCGATGAAAACGGTACGGTTACCAAGTATGCTTACGATAAAAATGACAATCTCGTATCCCAGACAGACGGAAATGGAAATACGACAACCTACCAGTATGATGAACTGGACCGCAAGATCGGTGAGACTTCTCCGTTAAAAGAAACAAATGAATACCGTTATGATGCCATTGGAAATCTTACCAAATCAAAAGATCCGATGGGACTCATTACCGAATACAAATATGACAGCCTGAGTAACATGACGGAACAGATTTCTCCAAAGGGAGCAGTTACCAAATATGATTACGACAAGCATGGCAATGTCATTTCTGTAACGGATGCAAAGGGAAATGAGACACAGTACAGTGTTGACCTGAATGACAATGTCACAAAGATGACACAGGCGAATGGTGGAGAGTATACCTATAGTTATGATAAAGCCGGACGTCTGAAGAGTATGACCAGTCCACTGGGTTATACTAAAAATTTCTCTTATGATAAAGTGGACAACGTGGTAAAAGAAAGCGACAGCTTAAAGAGTACCACTACTTATACTTACGATAAGCTCCATAACATGAAGTCTTCTACCAATGCACTGGATGGAACAACCAGCTTTTCTTATGATAAGTATGGCAATCTGGTGAAGGAGACAGATCCGCTTGGACGGAGCAATACCTACAGTTATGACCTGGCAGGTCAGATGACTTCTGCAGCTGATCCGCTTGGTAAGATAACTGCTTATACTTACGACCCGGCAGGAAATATTACTGAGATCACCAAACCGGGTGGAAGAAAGACCAGCTATGGATATGATAAGAATTATAATGTTACATCTGTAACAGATCCGATGGGCTATGTTGCAAAGACAGTCTACGATAAAGACAACCGTGTAACAGAAGAGACCGATGCACTGGGGCAGAAGGAATCCTATACCTATGATAAGGACAGCAGGGTAACTTCTATTACAGACAAGCGTGGATTCACAACGGGATTTGATTACGATGCACATGGTAATATTCAGGTTGTTACAGATAAGACCGGATTAAAGAGCCATCTGGAATATGACAAGAATGACAACCTGACCAAAGTAACTGATGCCCTTGGCGGTGTAACAACTTATGGTTACGACAACATGGATAACCTGGTGACCTTCACCAATGCAGCAAATAAGACAACGAATTATACTTATGACTTAGAAGGCAACCTGACATCCATCAAAGATCCGGCAGGAAGAACGGAGAAATTCGACTATGATGAAAAAGGCAGACTGACCGGACATACACAGGCAAGCGGCAAGAAAACCACGTATGATTACGACAAACTGAATGACCTGTTGGAGAAATCTTATCAGGACGCAAAAGGCGAGACATCCGAAAAGGACGTGACCTACGCATATAACAGTGCCGGGGAACGGGTATCCATGAAGGATCAGACAGGCAAGAGCAGCTACGAATACGATGCACTTGGAAGAATCACCAAAGTGACAAGCGGTTCGAAAAAGGATGTCAGCTACGTTTATGATGACGCAGATAATCTGCAGGCAATCGTATACCCGGATGGGACAAAGATCAGCTATGAATACGACTTAAATGATAATCTGGTAAAACTGACAGACCGTAATAGAAAAGTAACCACTTACAAGCATGATGCACTGAACCGTGTGACAGAAGTTACTAGAAGTAATGGAACAAAGACGGAAGTATCTTACGATGCAGAAGATCATATCACAAAGATTGTGAATACCTGTGGTTCCTGCGGCAAAGTAATCAGTACTTATGAGTACAAGTACAATGATCAGGGATATGTAGTTGGAGAAACAGCTACGGAACTGGAAGCTGGAACAAGAAAGACGCCAAGCTGGGAAGACTGGTACAACTGGGGCGATACACAGAAAGAGACAGACAAAGCAGACTGTGAGCATCAGGAAAAAGAGATCCAGACGACACGTACCTATGAATACGATGACAACTGGGAACTGACACGCTGTACAGAAAAAGCAGAGGGCGGTAAAAAGACAGTCCATAATTATACTTATGACAAGATTGGAAACCGGACCTCTTACGAGAAGATCGAGGATGGTGTCAGCAAAGCAAAATATAACTATAAGTACAACGATTCCAACCAGCTCATCAAACGCACCAATGCAAAGATCTGGGGCGATCCGGGAACAACCTACAGCTATGATAAAGATGGCAATCTGATCCAGGAATGTGATAAGACAAACAGTGCAGATCCGGTTACTTATGAATACACAGCAGAGAATCGTTTGGCAGTAGTAAAACAGGGTGGAACAGTCCTGATGGCAGCCATGTACGATGGAGATAACAACCGGGTATTCGAACTTGATAACACCTATAAATGGGAAGACTGCTATGGCGATGAAGTCCTGATCCCGGCGAACCAGCGTACCGAAGATGGAAACAGCCCGAAAGAGCAGCTTGCCTCTCTGGTAAAAGGCGGTTCCAATGCCAAAGGATACACACTGACAGAGTATATCAACGATATCAATCGCGAGAATACAGAAGTCCTTGCAGAGTATGGAGCAGACGAGAAAGTACGTCAGGCTTATACTTATGGAGAAAGTGGAATCGGAGAACGGGTAAGCGTTGATAAATCGGAAGAAAGCAGTTATTATTTATATGACGGAAGAAACAGCGTGACCGGAATCCTGACCGAAACAGCTAATCTGACGAACAGTTATCAGTATGATTCATACGGTAACCTTACATCAGGAACAGCAGACGGTGTCAATTACTACGGTTACAATGGGGAGTCCACAAATGTAAAAACAGGACTTCAGTATCTGCGGGCAAGATACTATAACGCAGAGAACGGAACCTTTACAACTGAAGATAGTGACCTTGGAACGACAGAAAATCCATTAACCAGAAACCGCTACGATTATACAACCAATAATCCGTTGAATTACAGTGATCCGACAGGACATTCATTGTGGAGCAGGATTAAGAGTACAGCTAAAAAAGCAGCGAAAGCAGTCAAGAGTGTCGGCAAGAAAATCGTTAATACTGCGAAAAAGGTAGTCAAAACAGTAGTAAATACAGCTAAGAAAGCAGCAAAAACTATTGTTAACACAGTGAAGGGGGTAGCAAAAACTGCCAAAAATGCAGCTAAACATGCAAAACAGACATATCAATCTGTGAAAAATCGTGTAACCAGTAGCAGTACATATCAAAAGATCACATCCAGAGGAAGTCAGTTTATTCGTTCTGTAAGCAATGGGGTACAGAAAATTGGAAAAACTTATACATCTTTCAAATCCTATGTTTCAGAAAGAACGGCAGAAATCCGCTCAGAAGTGGTACGACATATGTGTACGACAACAAATCGTATTACAGATAAGCTTGGAAAAGTAGACTGGAATGCGGTGAAAAAAGTAGCCATTGGTATAACTGCGGTTACAGTTTCTGGTCTTGTAGTTGCTGCAACAGGCGGTTTGGCTGCAGGAGCAGTTCTGGCAGCATTGCCAGCAATGGGTGGCTTAGGAACGGCGATGGTTTCAGGAGCAGTTATTGGAGCTATTGGTGGAGCTTCATATAGTGCAGTGAATTCAGGTTTGTCTGGAAATAGTCTGAAACAAGTAGCAAAAGATACGTTAGTCGGTGGTATTGCAGGAGCAGTGACAGGTGGCGTTATGGGTGGCCTTAGTTATGGGGCTGGGAAACTTTTGAATGTAGTAAGGAGTGCAGGAAGTACCCATAATGATGGGATTGATAAATCGTTTAAAAAATTAGTTGCAGAAGTAACCGAAACAAAATTGCCAGAAGGCACTTGGGAAAAACCACCATTAGAGCGAGGAGATATTATTGACAAAGCTATGGGAAATAACTTGGGACACAATTTCCCGACCATAGATAAAGTAGAAAATGGTGTTGTGACTAGTGTTAAAAGCCGAGACTTAGGTGCAAAGACTTATCAAAATGGTAATAAATTGGAAAAGGTAATTGTCAAGGACATTAATAAAGTTTCAGGATTTATAGGAGAAACATTTAATGGTAAATTTGTTAATGCGGAAGAAATAGTGGGTAGACAATTACAAGTAGTTGTTCCAAATGTAACATTAAGCGAAGCTCAGATAAATGCAGTTAATAATGCTACAAAACATGGTATTGATAAAGGTGTTAAACTCATTATTACAGTAGGAAAATAATAGCAAAGTAAATAGCTTAAGGGGAATATTTTATTCCCCTTAAGTAATAGAGAGGAGAAAACGGATATGATTTCTGTATATTATAATCAAAAATATGGTTTCTTAATTGTGCCTAATGCCATTGAAAGGTTTATGGGATGTTATATTTCTATCGAACCTACAATTGAAATTATGGCTGAAGAAACAATAGATAAGATAGGCTGTGCAATTAGAAAAGGAATAAAAATTGCAGAAAGTTCCCCAAAAGTAGACGAATCTCAATTAAACAATTTTTGGAAACAAACAAAATATAAAAGTTTTCCAACATTTTCCAAGAATTATCAAAGAATTGATTTGAAACAAAATGGAGATGAATTAGAAATTAGAAGATGGGAACGGAATAATAGAGGGGGATATTCGCGAAAAACGGAAGAAAAAGATTATATTAATTTTATAGAAATGTCGGATTATGAATTGGGCTTGTTTATAAAAAAAATGTTTGAACCATGTGAAATTAGAATTGATGAAACAGAAAGATTTGAAACATTAGAGGGGAAAATAATTAGTTATTCGATTCCAAATGAGCATTATAAAAATATTGGTGATGGTCATACAGATTCTTATATGACATATAGAAATGAAGATTATGATAAGTTGTATATTTCTTTTTTGATAGGTGATGGAACTGATTGTACAGATGAAGTAAGCATAAAAAATCATTACAAAAAAATATACAAGCAAATGTCGAATATTAAATTTGAAAGTAAATGTAATAAAAAATATGTACATTTTTTAACAGAAAATGGAGAAGTATTGCTGAGTTTTATTGATAATGGTTATGTGGAGTTTTTTATGTGCATTCCATATAATATTGAAAGAAAAGTTCAAAAGGAGTCAATAGAACAGTATTTAAAAATGTTATTTTCGATAAAAATTGAAGATAAATAAAGCGTGAAGGAGAGAATATGCAAAAGAAGAATTGTGTTTTGTGCATAAGTATAGGAATTATAGTATGTATATTGTTATCAGCTTGCTCCAGACAACCAGACTTTGATGCCAAATCCTACGTCCAAAGTTCTCTTGATGCACACTATCATGGAGAATATAAGGACTATGCGAATCTGTTAGAAATCTCGGAAAAAGATGCCAAGAAAGAAATCGAAGAGGATTTTAATGAGAGTATCCAACAGCAATTTGATGATTCCGATAACATTACGGATAAAGGAATTGCTGATTATGCGGAAAAACTGACAGAAGTAAAGAAACTGGCAAAATACAAAGTACAAGATGTGAAAGAAGAGGATGGAGTCTATACAGTAAGTGTACAAGTTGAACCATCCAATGTATTTCAGACATTGCAACAAAGCTCTACAGAGGTAAGCAATGAAAAAATAAAGCAGGGATTGGATGGAAATGATCCGGAAGTCTTTGCAGCTGTATTAACAGAAAGTGTCCAGAAGAGTCTTGAAAAGAACAGATATGGAAAAGCTGTTACTGTAAACGTATCCGTGGAAAAAGATAACTCAGGAAAATATGGTCTTTTGGATACAGAGATGAATAAGTTGGAAGCAGCGATGTTCCCAACAGAATAAGAATGAATGGAAAGCTATCAGAGGAAAAAAACTGGTAGCTTTCTTTTAAACTCCAAGACAAGAAAACTTGTTAAAAAAGCTATTGTAATAGTAGAAAAATTATAATAAATAATGGATGACAAGAGTCTTTTATTCATTATGAGAAAAAGAAGGAATCTCCTATGAACCAACAAGAAATATTCACGTAAGATGGAAAAAAGTGCTGTAATCGAAGAGGTTGCAGCATTTTTTTCTTCGACATTTTTCGAACATTATAACGTACCTATCCGGTCACCGCCATGCTCCGATTTGATTTCTATATCAAAAATCAGATCGGAGGAAAGATAAATGGCTTATAACAAGACAAGTGAAGAACGAAAGTGGAATTATTGGAAAGAACAGGAAGAAAAGAAATTGCGTGAACTGGGAATGGAAGAAGAGAAGATCCAAAAGCTGCGCCAGATGGACAGGGAAGACTTTCTGGAAGAGCGCAGATACCGGGAACATCTGGATGAAACGATGCAGGATATGGATTCCATAAAAGAAAAGGACAGCGAGCTGTTTGCAAGGGATGTAAAGGAGCTTCTGGATCACATAGGTGATAAGCGAATCTATGAACTATTGAAAGAAACGGAGCATCAGACACTGGAAATCCTCTTACTCAGTACATGGGGATATTCTGGAAGAGAAGTTGCTAAGATTATGGGAATGGCAGAACAGACGATTTATACCAAAAGAAACCGTTTGAGAAAAAAATTAAAAAATTTATCAAAAATTGAATAATTATGGCGTTTTTCGTCGGCTATTTAATAGGCAGGTAAATTTTGCCAGTGTACTTTGACAACCTCATACCAGCATTACAGGTACGTTCCCGTAAGTAGAAGCGTGGCAGGAAGACGCGAGGACAGATGAAAAGGGCATGGAAGAAATTAGACCAGAAAGTGAGAGGCAGAGTTCTTTTGTGGCGTTTTCGTTTCGAGCGAATCATCTTTAACTGAAACAGGACCGTGGCGGTCTTTTGCGAGGATCACTTACGAGGGGATAATGATACATAGGAACTGCCAGTGAGCAGAGGATGGACTTTGGGTTGTAATCAGCAAGACTTTTAGAAAATCCGTGAGCGGTGCAATGCCAAGCATCCGCCTGTAATGTTCCCGTAAGGCAATGGGGGAGTCGAGGACAAATACAACGCCAAAAATCAAAAGTATAAGAAATCAAGGAAGAATGTGTCGTTGATATCAGATACATACGGCTGTAGGGAGAAATCCTTTACAGCCGTATTGATGTGATATCAGCACGCATATCAGGTAACAAATTATGTATTACACAAGAGAATATCTCAATAGAGCGCATCGAGAAATTGATACTATTTTCCGAGTGCTGTTCCCGGAACATGGAATGGCAGTAAGGGAAGAACAGATTATGTTATGCCACAAAATGCTGGATAACCTGCTGGGAAGAAACATAGCACTGTGTGACGCGGGTGTCGGTATCGGCAAGACGTATGCCTATCTGGTGGCCTGTGTTCTGATGAGAAAATATTCCCTCCTTGCAGAAGGATGTTCCCCTTATGAGCAGCGTCCGGTCGTGATATCCACTTCCAGCATTGCACTCCAGAAAGCAATTCTTACAGAATATATCCCTTTTCTCTCCCGGATTCTTCAGGAGAACGGGACGATTCAGGCCCCTATTAAAGCTGTGATACGAAAAGGGAAAGAGCATTTTGTCTGCGATGAGAGGTTGGAGCAACGAATCGTTGCAATCGAAGAAAAAAACAAAAATGCGTTGCAGAAAGAAGCTCTGCTGTCGTTGAAAGAACATTATGATATGGACGAAGTGTCCAACTTAAGTGGGTTTGACAGAAGGATGGTGAGTGTACCGAAGTTCTGTTCGGGAGACTGCCCGAAAAGAGGCTCATGCAGGTATCAGCAGTATCTGGAGCGTTCCAGAGATCATGAAATGTTCATTCAGATCTGTAATCACAATTATCTGCTGGCTGATGGTTATCACAGGCTGCAGGATTACCGCCCGTTATTAAAAGACTACCGAGCATTGATTGTCGATGAAGCACATAAGCTGCCGGATGCGGCAAAGCAGATGTTTGGGAAGAGCCTCTGTTATGACGATATCCGAGAAATCTGCTTTTATCTTGGGAATGAGTACCAAGGCCCGGAGATAAGAAAACTGTCCGGGACGATCCGGATGGTGCTGGACATCATAGGAGAAAACCACAGAACCAGATATGGGATAAAAGAAGAATTCCACATGACAGAAGAGTGTGCAATGTATTTATATGAGGGGATACAGACCATGAATAAGATCATAGAAAAATTAGAAAAGAAGATTCCAAAGTGGATCAGAAACAAGCTGGAAGAAACCAAAAGTGTGCTGGAATGCTTTTTCCATCAGGATAAGAAGTATGTGCTGCATCTGAAGCAGGACCATGACCACCGGATTATATTGTGTGCATCCAGCAGACGGATTCCACAGTATCTGGACCAGATGTTATGGAGCAGAGGAATGGGAGCGATTCTTACAAGCGGAACTTTAAAAACCGGACAGGGATTTTCCCACATTCGGAAAATGACAGGATTACAGAGAGTGCGGAGAGTCCGGGAATATGTGGCAGACTCCCCGTTTGAATATCAGAAGAACTGTCTGTTATATCTGCCAAAGAATTTGAAGACATGCAGAAGAGAAAGTCAGGAAGAGGCAGAGATGATAGCAGGCCATATCCATTCACTGATCTGTTCGACTTACGGGCATACGCTAGTGCTGTTTACATCTTATCATTTGATGGGAAACGTTTACCAGATGTTAAGGGATGAAATTCCGTTCCCGATGATAGAGGTGTGGAGACATTCACCGGAAGAGATCACAAGATTTAAACAGATGGACAATGCTGTCCTTTTTGCAGCCGGCTCCTGTTGGGAAGGAGTAGACTTCCCTGGAGATATGGTATCTTCGCTGATTATAGTAAAACTGCCCTTTGCTGTTCCTGATCCCATCAGCGAAGCACAGAAGAAGGAATATGCCAGCCTGAAAGATTATATTCAGGCAGTGATTGTTCCAGACATGCAGAAAAAACTAAGACAGGGATTCGGACGGGCTCTCCGCACCGAGACAGATACTTGTGTCGTGTCCATTTTAGACGAGCGTGCAGGAGAAGGTGGCAGGTATCATGAGGAAGTAATGTGTGCGCTTCCGAGCTGCAAGATGGCAAAAGATATCAAGGATGTCCAGCACTTTATCCGAAACCGGAAAGGCGTGGAATACTACCTGTAACCGTTCGTGGTTCTGCTACAGAAAAAGCAGATTTTGCACGAAAAGTTTGGTGGTATTTCAAGGGCGTTTTCGGTGGGATTGTTGGTATTGATGAATAGCTATTTCGGCATGAAGTGGGTATACTGTGTATAGCGTTAGAGGAAAGGAGGCAGCTTATGATATACAAGGTGGAAACGATAAAAGATGGAACAGAAAAATATTTTTTCATCAGAAATCTGGAAACAATGAGTATTGAAGAACTGCCAAGTAAATATCTAATGCATAAGATTAAATGTAAACGTTCACCAAATACAGTGAAACGCACAGCATTTTCAATCTGCTATTATATGAAATATATGGCAGAGAAAGAAATGGAACTCACAGAAGTCTATCAGTTAGATTATGAAAAACAGACAGAACACTTTGTGGAATTTTTATACTGGCTTAAAGCCGGAAACCATACAGAGCAAACGGCTGGAGAAAAGAAGTGTCCGAATGAAGGAACCTGCAACGCATACTTAAAAGATGTGTTCAGGTTCTATTTATTTATAGAGGCAGAATATGAACAGTACGGAAGTCTCAAAACCTTATCGTATAACCAGATTATAGCGGTTAATCAGGTGGGAGTAAAAAAGGTACTGCGGAATCATTCTTTTAAAGCCTATCTGAAGGAAGAGGAACATCGTGGGAGAACAGCAAAAGAAAATCAGATTATTACAATTTTACAGGCCTGTACGAACCGAAGAGATCAGCTTCTGTTACTTATGTTAGCAGAAACCGGATACAGAATTGGGGAACTACTGGGAGTAAAATATGTCAAAGATATTGATTATAGGAATCACATGATAAGGGTATGCTTCCGGGAAGATAATGAAAATGAAGCGAGAGCCAAAAATGCGGAATACAGAAGTGCCAAGATAAGTAATGATACGTTTGAATTTCTCATGGATTATCTGGCAAAATATCGGAAAATCCTGCAACATCAGGATTACCTGTTTGTGAATATCATGGGTGAGAACATTGGAAAGCCATTAAGAGTGGACAGTGTATATGATATGTTGGACCGAATGGAAAAGAAAACCGGAGTTAAAATCACACCCCACATGTTACGTCACTATTTTGCAAATATGCGAAAGCAGGCAGGATGGGAACTGGAAATGATCAGTCAGGCATTGGGGCATAAACATTTGGATACGACTATAAAGTATCTGGACTGGCTGGATGATGAACTGATAGAAGCAAGTAATGAGTTTTATGCACAACACACTGCTATTTATGGGGCGGAACGTCTGCTGGAGTAGGGAGGTGTGAGAAATACCTATATATTTATTGCAACAGGCAGAACACATAACAGAATCTGAAGTAGATATTGAGAAGAAAAAGCAGGAACTATATTCAGAAATTGATGCACTTGGAATAAAAAGCGATTCAAGAATTAACAAATTGAAAAAGTTCTTGGCAGATAGAAAAATCTGGCATCTGGAAGAAATGGATTATCCTTTGCGAAATTCGTATGAACAATATTTAAGAGGACAGATACGATCACAAATTGTATCTTTCTATTTGAAAATATATGATACGGTAAAACAACAACATATCTATCAACAAATGCAGACGCTAAATGGAAAGCGGATATATGAATGGAAATATCAAAATAAAATTTATTTTCTGAAGTATTATCCGGAAAAGGAAATAGCTGAGACCTTTGAAACTTCTTATAAAACAAACCTATTGGTGTGGGATTTTACACAAAATTGTTCAGAAGTTTTAAAGAAACAAATTTTTTATACGTTGAGTCGTATCATTGCCAATACTTCAATGTCTAAGGCTTATAGAAATGTCAGGTTAAAATCCTTAAAACTTCTTTATGATTCTTGTGTTCAGTTAAATATTACGGATATTGGATTGCTGGAAATGGAACAAGTGGAAACTATTTTAAAGAATTTTCCCGAAACGAGTCAACGAAGTATTTTAGGTGAATGCAGAAGAGATGCGTTTATGCAGCAGGAACAGATCCAATGGGAAGCAAATGTATGGTATCTGGAACGATTACATCTTGGAAAACATCGGATAGACGAAAGTAAATCCTTAATTAGCATTTCTTTTATGGAAGTCAAGGAAATACAGAATCGAGAAATTTTACAGGCATACATGAAATATGAACTGGGAATTACTGGACAGGCAGTCAGCACGATTGTACGAAGATTTGTATGTATTAGAAATTTTATTGAACTGCTGGAACAAGAAAAGATACTGGCGATTCATGCAACTGTCGCAGAAGTAAAAAAGTATGCAGACGGCTTGCGAGAACGGGGAATACAGGCAAAGGGATTTAATGAAAGAATTTTCGGTATCGGTCATTTTTATAAATTCATGGAAGTTAAACAGTATATTACAAGAATGCCATTCCGAATTGAATATTTCCAACAAAAAGAAGTAATAGTACATCATGATCGTAGCGTTGAGGAAACAGTATATATGGAAATTTTGAAAAAATTATATCTTTTTCCAGAGCGATTACGATGTATGTTCCTACATCTGTGGTGTCTAGGATTACGGGCGAGTGAAGTGTGTACATTGAAAGGAAATGCTTATTATCAGCAGGGCGAGGATTATTGGATTCAGGTGTATCAGGTCAAAATGAAGAATTATAAAAGGATTCCAATCCCACAGGCACTTTATCAGATTATGAAAGTATACTTGAAAAAACATGAAATTCAGCCTGAAGAATTCATTTTTAAAAACAGCAGAGGTGGTGCTTGTCTATATGGCACATTCCGAACTCAGATGATAGAAGCGTGCCGGGAAAATAAGATTGCAAATGGAGAATATTTATTTCAATCACACGATTATCGACATACAGTAGCAACTATGTTTTATGACAGTCATGTATCACTGCAAAGTATCAGGGATTATCTTGGACATACTTATGAAGAGATGACAAGACAGTATATTGATTATATGCCGCAAAGGATTGCAAAAGCAAATGATGAGTTCTTTGAAATGCAAGGAAGTAGTTTAGCATCATGGCTAAAGAAAGAGGAAAAAGATGGAAAATGATATTATATACTTCAGCGATTTCCCCAATTTACAAGAAACAGGGACACGTAAGGATAATGGAAAATTTGATTTAACGTTGCTTCCAACGCAAGAATTAAAGGAAGAGTTTCGAGGTTATATTATGTATCGCTGCAAAAACGGAACGTTTAGAGCATTGATTCAGGATCGAACAGCTTATAATCATATTGCAAAGTTTTTGAACAGCAGAATAAATCGGAGAATCAAAAGCCTTGGAGATAGAAATCCAGAAAAATGGATATCACTTTTAAAAGGCTGGATGTTAGAACAGGGAATAACTATTGTAAAAGAAAAGAAGAGTGTGTATGGTACAGTAAGCTATGGCGAAGCAGTGACGATATTATATTTCAGAAACGTACTGAAATTTTTAGGGCCAGAAGATTTACGGGATGAGATAGAAAAAGATGTTTGGGAACTAAAAAATCTGGATATTAAAATCAGATCCAATCCAATTTATAATGTAAAAACACTGGATTTCAGAAAAATATATCAGCCAGATATCAGGGAAGAATGTAAGAAAGCTGTTTATATGAATCTGCAGTATGAAGCAATAGGAACTGTACAGGGAGAATTGACAATAATGAGGATATTCTCAGAATATCTCCAAAAAGAGTATTCCAAAATAAAAAGCTGCAGTGAAATAGACAGAGAAGTGTTGGAAGAATTTTTGATACATCTGTCAACAAAAGATACTTCCCATAGTGCGAATAGTTCTTATGTAATTTCATTAAGACGACAGTTAGAGACAATCGGAAAAATTTACAGCTATGAAAGATTGGAGCATTTATTTATTAATACGGATATTCCACCGGAAGTAAATGCAGAATTTAGAGTGTATTCTGATGATGAAATGAAACGACTGAATGCGGAAATTACACAGATGGATGTACAGATTGCAAGATGTCTTCTGATACATCAGATGCTTGGAACTAGGATATCAGATACCCTTACACTGAGACCAGATTGTCTGACGAGAGAAAATGGCCAAGATATGATTGAAATATATCAAGTTAAAACTAAAAGATATAAAAAACCGATCAGTAAAGAACTTGCAAAACTGTTACAGAGTTCTATTGAATATACACAGGAAAAGTTCGGTGATACAGAATACATATTTGTTAATGAAAAAGAACCTGACCGCCCGATGCAGTATATGGCTATAAAAACAAAAGTCATGTCCATGATACAGGAAAAGCAGTTGAAAGATGATCATGGCGAATTATTCGGGTTTGGAACGCACATGTTCCGGCACTACTATGGCGTCAAACTTACAGAAATGCATCTGGATGACTGGACGATAGCGAGACTATTGGGGCATAAAAGACTGAATAATGTACAGCATTACCGGAAAATGAGCAATCAAAGAATGGCAGACGAAACCAGAGAAGTAAGACAGAGGATGAGTGACATCATATATATGAGTCTGGCAAGATGGGGTGAAGAATATGAGCAAATACGACAAGATGATTGAGGAAAATCAGAGAAAAAGTAAAGAGAAAATTGAACTGGCATTGCAAGCAATACAAGATATGCTGGCAAATAAAGAACGTATCAGCGTTCCAAAGCTGATGAAGAAAACTGGATTGTCGAGAGGATTCTTTTATAAAAATCCAACCGTCCGGGATACATTGAACCAAGCAGTAGAGCAACAGGCCGGAATGATAGATCCAAGAAGAGAAATTCTGAACATGGCGATGGAAAAACAGATTGAACTGTTGAACCAGAAGGTGGCAGCTCTGAGCAGAGAAAATAAGGAACTGAAGAGAAAGAACGAAAAGTTACAGAAGGCATTACGGAAACAGGATTTGAATTTTATTAAGAACTTATAACATTGAAAATAATAAGATGGAAGAGATGTGTGCAGACACATCTTTTCATCGTTGAGGATAAAATATATAGAATGAGAATGGGATTGTTTTATGGTATACTAAAAGTGAAATGCTAACTTTGATATGAGGTATAAAACAATATGACAGAAATACAAATTAAAAATTTAATTAAAGAATATGAAAAAGAATATATTGAGTTTATGGAAATTGAGAAATTACCACAGTATAAGATAGATTTTTTTGAAATTAATGTTGAGGAAAGCGATGCAGCAGGATTCGCTTCAGCCGCCCAAGCTTACTATAATACGAAAACAGATGAACATATATTAAGGATATGCAAAAGTTCGGAAATACCAAGGTATATTGTGTTTCATGAATTTACGCATATTTTAGATACGGAAATGTATGCAAAGCAAGATTCTTGGAAATATATGGCTTTGTCTGGTTATACAGAATATCATGCAGCACAAGTTGAATTGATGATAATGTTAGGAGCAGATAGTATACAAACTCAAGATTTTTCATTTACAGTTGATGTTGAAATAGGTAATAGTACAGTTAGGAATTACCTAAACTCAAGACATCAATTAGTAGTGAATATGATGAATAGAACAGATTTTCCAAGAGATATTGAAGCATTAAAAACAACGGTAGGTGTGCTATATAATTATTTTGGAGTGCGTTCTATATGTAAAATGTATGCGAAAGATTATACTGAAGAAGTGGATAACACAATTATTATTCAGAAACTTTCAAAAGTATTATTTGAAGAGATAAATAGCTTTATGGTTGGATGGTTTAATGAAGCACAAGTAGAGCTGAGCTTTGTGTCATATATGAAAATAATGTGGCCTATGCTTCAAAGCTATTTTGGAAAAGAATGAAAGATAGTAACAGTAAACACAGTTTTGTATACAGTTAAACCCAGTAAAATCAACGCATGAGGGGAACTGGCTACATTTTAGTTTCCTATCTGGTGGTATGTTGCACCTACAATTATCAATACATTCCTAGAAGCGTATGATT
>CALMUC010000144.1 GCA_937872845.1 uncultured Lachnospiraceae bacterium
GAAAAAAATAAAGATTTGATGAAGATTTATTCCCGTATGGAATAAACCATCAATTGAATATCATTATCAGAACTCGGCTTTCCACTGAAATCAGCAAAGCTGTTACAAATACGAAGTCCTAATTTACAGAATATCTCCGTGATTTCATCCAAACTATATAACCTTATAGGATTTCCTTCTTTCATTTCAGGCTTATAAAGTGCTTCTCCATACATATAGTCTACCTGCCCATATATCAGCGTTTTTCTATCCTTCTCCCATTCAAAAGCAGATAATGTAAGTCCCTTTTCTCCTGCATCCCATAACTTGCAAGGGAAATGTGTTTGGGCATAGCTTCCATTCATGATATCCATAAAGTGCTTTCCACCATTTTTTAATGCTTTCGCAATGACAGAAAAAATCTTATGATTTTCCCCATCGTCTTCAAGATATCCTATTGCTCCATCCGCCATATTCAGCACAACATCAAATTCCTTATCAAATGTGATCGTGCGAATGTCCTGACAAATGAACTTTGCATTCAAATTTTCTTTTTTTGCCTGCTCGTTTGCATAATCTATGTACGCCGGTGTAATATCAATACCGGTAACATCATACCCACGTCTGGCAAACTCCAGTGAGTGCCGACCAAATCCACATGCAAGATCAAGTATCTTTTCCGTTCCTTTTAAATGTAACTGCTTGATTAGAAAATCTACTTGTCTGTTGGCGTCTTCTACCCATGACATATTCTGAATATCCAGCGTTCAATTTTTCTGATACCAGTCTTTTTCCATTGCTTTCATCTAAATTTACCTCCTGCTTTTCATCATTCAAAAATCTGTCCCAGAAGTTTTTTCTTCTCCATATACGGGAACTCTCTATCAAATGCCTCTGCTTCCTTTTCATTTACCAGATACCCTGCCGGAGGTGCATACTCTCCTGTAATTCCATTAAGATATCCCGGTATCAGTTCTTTGCACAGAAAGAAAGATGCATCCTCGCCTTCCGGCAATCCATGATAGCGGATATCGGGCATTTTTCTCCATTGGAACGAGCCTTAACGCTTGTTTGCCATTCGTGTCCGCAAGTACCTTTCCACCATA
>CALMUC010000145.1 GCA_937872845.1 uncultured Lachnospiraceae bacterium
CTTGCCTGCACGATACGGTCTTCATAAACTTTCGGCATTCCGGAAGCATCTTTATCCAGATAGAAGATCTGGCGTTTCTTCAGCATCGCTTCTTTCCGGCTGGCGACAATGCTGCGTGTCTTCGGATCTAATCCCTTAATCAGAAAATCAATCTCACATCCAAGCATATTGTTGAGGATTTTGTTCTGCCGCAGAGCAAGCTCCCCATAATCGTGTGCTTCATCCTGCATGAGATGGATCATCATCTCAGTTACTGGGATGACAGTACGGAAATCCTTGTAGTAAACCACGGCAATGAGGCTGCCGTTTTCTGTTTTCTCGATACCGCCAAGCATTCCGGTTAAGATCCGGCGGGTACGGTAGGCATTCTGGATCTCATGCCAGGTAAGGTCTGAAATGGACTGGGCTGTTTCCAGCTTCGCATCGGAATCCAGAGTTAAAATAGGTGTGTTGGTTGTTTCGTTTGGCATCATAGTGTCTCCTTTCAAATTATGACATGATAGAATCTTTATCTAAAGGAACCATGTCTGTGTGATCCGAATAGTTATCTGCTGAGAAGTCATCCGGGAAATCGTGATAGCCAGGTTCCTGATAAACGCTTTGCTGGTCAAAGTGCGGTTCAGCTTTTTTCTTTTTCTGCTTTCCATAAGAAGCGGTTTTTTTCGGGTGGGAAGCAGGAATAGTTGGAGTGTACGTATATTCTTCACTACATGCTCCTTTTCTCCATTCCGGAATATGTTCGGAAGCCTTCCGGGGAATGAGTTTTTGGGCATCCGGGTGCAGGGTGTAATCGTATTTTTCTACCTGCAGTACCTTCTGACCACGCAGGATAATCAGTGCAGTATCCAGCGGGAGCCGCAGGATCTCATCCGGAGTTAAGAGCTTTCGTTTCCCGATGGATCTGGTCTGGCGGTATTCCGGTGTATAATCGGATACCCTCCAGCTATTTAATTGTTTGGCTTCGCTGCTGACACCAACGGTCACATCACCGGAGCGGTTAGAGATAAATGTAGCAGTTACCTCATCCGTACAGCCTAAAAATAGCTGAGTGTCGCAGTTCCCGATGATTTCCTGCCATTGGTTTAAGGGATACCGGTTCTGCATCTGAGGCAGGTTTTGGAAAATGCAGGAAATACTGAGGTTTCGACTTCGGATCACGGAAATCTTTTTGTTGAGCGATAGGATTGCTCCCGTATTCGCCAGCTCATCAGCCAGGATATGTACCGGAACCGGCAGTTTTCCATCTTCCCCATAGGTGTCTGCATAACGGACCAGTTTGATAAATACGAAGGTCATAAACAGGGAAGAAAGAAAATCAAAAGTGCTGTCTTGATCCGAAGTGATGCAGAAGTATGCACATTTTTCTTTTCCCGGCAGCGTCAGGTTGATCTCATCATAGGAAGTGATCTGGCGGATCAGCTTGTTCTGGAATACCTGAAGTCTGGAACCGAGTCCGATGATGACGCCGGAACGTACCGTGTCACTTGCCTGCTTATAGATGCAGTAGGGGACTTTTGCCGGATGGGAGACCGGAAGCAGGTCAAAGAGGCTGTTCAGTTCTTTTTCCGAACTCATGGTCAGGAGTTTGTATACCTGTCCGATATTCTTTGCCTCCGGTGGGAATCCCTGATCCACATAGAGAATCAGAGCTTTTAATAAGTTCATCTCGGCATTGTCCCAGAAGTGATCGCCTTTGGCAGAACCGGTATTCTGGATGATGACATCAGCAAATACCTGTGCCATGGTTTCCTGTCCGCCAATTTCACCCAGACAATTCCAACTATCCGAGTTTTCCGGGTTTACAAGATTAAAGGATTTCACGATATATCCGGCATTCTCAAGGTAAGTGGCTGTACTTTCGTACAATTCCGATTTTGGATCGGTGATGATGAGGCTTTCCCCGCGGGCAACACACTGGAAGATCATGTTGCGTGCAAAGGCCCGGCTTTTCATGGAACCGCTGGCACCGTAAACGGCAATATTCCGGTTCATGCGGGTATCCTTCGGGAGACAAACGGCTTTTCCGTTCAGTTTTCCAAGAATGGTTCCCTTGTGTTTCTTGACATCATTCGTAAGCTCCAGTACCTGATGCATTTCCTCCAAAGTCATAAAACCGGAAGTCCCATAGGTTCCCTTTGTGGAATAATTCAGGTTCCGGCCCCGGTCTGTTATTTCCCCGTTTCGGTCAAATCCCATACGCATGAGAAGGAAGGTCAGGAGTCCAAAAGCTGCCAGACATAGAAAAATCCCATACAGATTGTACGGGAAAGCAGTCAGGGCATCCAGACAGGCGAGCGGGTGCGGGGAGGGGATCTGCGGGGCAGTTCCGTTTCCGGCAAAATTGCCGGCAGATTCCCAGGTCTGATAGTTGCGGATAAATTGAGCAACATAGCCTCCTGCATAGAGGGTGCAGAAGGTGATCGGAAGCATATAAATGAGCTTCCACCATTTACGGTTCATGTAAAAACCCCCTTTTGAATTTGCAAAGGTCAATACTGGAGAAATGGATTGTGGCAGTTAAGTATTTTTTCAGGACCGGAATCTGAAAATCGAAACAGATC
>CALMUC010000146.1 GCA_937872845.1 uncultured Lachnospiraceae bacterium
TCAAGAAAGCGAAATCAGAGTCTGATTTCCGAACGTGCAATCCGGGAAATTTATTTCCGAACTTTTGAATATGCGATGGATGTTCATATGCCAGCCAGCTTTATGACGGCGTATAATGCGGTAAACGGCTGCCCGACAGCAGCGGATGAAGAACTTCTACAGGGGCTTCTCAGAGAAGAAAATGGGTTTGCCGGTTTTGTAATGACGGATTGGACAACCTATGATAGTGTAGATGTGGCAGCAATGGTACAGGCGGGAAACTGCTGGATTACACCGGGCTCTAATGATGATACATATACCGGTCAGATAAAGAAAGGATTGGAGAACGGTACCATAGACACGGCAAGACTTCAGGAGAATGTTACCGCTCTGATTCGTACAATGGCAAAATTTTCATAGAATAGAAAGAATCAGAAAAACAAAAAGAAAGAGAGGAAATGTATATGATTCGTGATTTGACAATAGAATACAGAAAAAATCCGATAGGAATCGATGAGAAACCACGTTTCTCATGGAAGCTGGAGAGTGAAAAGCAGGATGTTGTGCAGACAAGCTACCAGATTCAGGTTGTCAGCGGAGGCCAGCTTATGTGGGACAGTGGCCGGGTGGAAAGCGACCAATCCGTTCTGGTGCCATATAAGGGTGCTGCATTGAAAGAGATGACTGTTTATCAGGTGCAGGTCAGTGTATGGGATAATTACGGAGAGCTGGGACAGGTGACAGGAAACTTTGAAACCGGTTTGATGAGAGAAGAAAACTGGAATGCAAAATGGATTACCCATACACTTCCGGCTGAAGAGACTGCATGTCCGGTATTTGTCCGCAGCTTTTCTCTGGACAGACCGGTGAAGAGAGCAAGGCTGTATGCGACCGCCTGTGGTGTATATGAGGCATTTATTAACGGAAGGAAAACAGGAGACTTGTTCATGGCTCCGGGCTGGACATCTTATCATCACCGACTGCAGTATCAGACTTATGATATTACGGAACTCCTGGAAAAAGATAATGAGATTACGGTTACTGTAGGAAACGGGTGGTATAAGGGAGAACTCGGGTTTGATGCAAGACCGAATCTTTACGGCGACAGAACGGCTTTGCTGGCAATGGTGTGTATCGAGTACGAAGACGGGGAAACTATCTGCATCGGCACTGATACGGACTGGCATGTGGAAACAGGAGAAATTCTGTTTTCCGAGATTTATCACGGTGAGATACAGGATTATACAAAAGAAAGAAGGCAGGTGGGAAAGGCAGTTCTGTTTGAACATACGGATGATATCGGGCAGATTGTGGCGCAGGAATCCGAGCCGGTCCGGGTAACGAAACGGTTTGATGTAAAGGAAAGGATCGTGACTCCAAAAGGAGAATTGGTGTTTGATTTCGGACAGAATATGGCAGGACTGGTAGAAATACGACTTCCAAAACTTATGGAAGACAGATTAGTTATTCGATATGCAGAAACACTGGATAAAGATGGAAACTTCTATACAGAGAATCTGCGGACGGCAAGATGTACAGATACATTTATATACGGAGAAAAGCAGGTGGGAATGCTTGTGATGCCGCACTTCACTTTCCACGGATTCCGTTATATTTGTGTGGAAGGCGCAGAAACGGAAACAGAGGCATCGGATTTTACGGCATGTGCAATGCACACAGACATGCAGCCGACAGGAACATTCACATCCGACAACACGTTGGTTAACCAACTGCAGAGTAATATACAGTGGGGACAGAGAGGCAACTTCCTCGATGTTCCGACAGACTGCCCACAGAGAGATGAACGGTTGGGCTGGACCGGAGATGCACAGGTATTCTGTGGTACAGCCTCCTACAATTTTCACACAGCACTATTTTTCCGAAAATGGCTGCGGGATATGGCGGCAGAGACCAATCCGGAGTGGGGCGTACCTCATGTTGTTCCGAATATTCTCGGAAATCAGGCGGGAGCAGCGGCATGGAGCGATGCTGCGACAATCATTCCGTGGACGATTTATAAGGTTTACGGGGATAAAGAGATGCTTGCGGAGCAATTCCCGATGATGAAGAACTGGGTGGATTATATACATGCGAGAGTCTCGAAAAACGGATTGTGGCAGAGTGGATTCCAGTATGGAGACTGGCTGGCGCTGGACATAGAATCCGGAAGCACTGACCGGACAGGCGGAACGGACAAATATCTGGTGGCAAATGCTTATTACGCATATTCGACCAGGATTGTGCGGGATGCTGCGGATGCATTGGGGTATGCAGAGGAAGCAAAAGCATACGGTGACTTATATGAAGAAATAGTAGAAGCCATTCATGTGGAATACGTGACAAGAAGCGGACGAATGGTCAGCGAGACACAGACAGCCTGTGTGCTGATGCTGTACTTTGACTTGATAAAACCGGAATTTCGTAATCGTATTTTGGAGACATTGGAGTTGAATATCGGGGCACACCATAATCATCTGACGACAGGTTTTGTGGGTACACCGTATCTGTGTCATTGTTTGTCAGAAAACGGTCTTCATGGGTTGGCGGATGAGATCTTTATGAAAGAGGATTTTCCGGGCTGGCTCTATGCAGTAAAGAAAGGCGCAACGACAATCTGGGAGCGTTGGAATTCCATTCTGCCAAATGGGGATTTTGACGAATCAGGTATGAACTCCCTGAACCATTATGCGTACGGTTCGATTGGAAGCTGGCTGTACGAAAAAGTTGCAGGAATACGCTGTATGGAACCGGGATATAAGAAAATACGGATTCAGCCGACGCTGACAAAGGGAATGACAGAGGTGTCCGCAACTTATGAATCCATATATGGAACAATCGTAAGTGCATGGAGCTGCAGAGAAGGAAAAATCTGCGTGGACGTGCAGATTCCGGTGAATACAACGGCAGTTATCCAGCTTCCGGAGAAAGAAGCGGAATTTACGGTTGGTTCCGGCAGATATCATTACGAGTACAAGACGGATACCAATCTGAAATTCGAGAAATATTCGTTGGAGTCAACACTCGGAGAGTTGGTCGCCGAAGAACTTGGCCGCAGTATGTTTGAAGAAATGGTGCCGGGAATGCTGGAAGACCCGCTGATTAAGTTTGCATTGTCCATGACCATATCCGATCTGCTTATGCAGGATGCGCAGGCAAAGCCAATGTATCTGGCAGTCATTGATGCGCTGAACGCTGCAAATTCAAAATTATAAAAAATAAGCTAAAATTAAAATACGGACAATTAGGAATGTGATATTTTAAGCTTACAGGATATCAAGAAAAAATGTGATACGAAATGAAGGAGGAACACAATGAGTAAAAAACCATTAGGAAAGGACAAATTCGGCGTTCAGAAAGTAATGCGCGTGAAGGATTACTTCGGAGATGCTACGGGACAGTTCGCATTGAATGCGATGTCCACACTGGTAGGACAGCTTACATACTTCTATACGGATAAGGTTGGTATGGCTGCCGGGGCGATTGCAACAATGTTTATTGTCTGTAAGATTATTGACGCATTTACAGACCTGATTATGGGAAATATCATTGACCATACAAAACCGGGAAAAGAAAAATATCGTCCGTGGCTTTTGAAAGCGGGAATTCCGGCAGGTATTGTAATGGTTCTGATGTTTACGGTGCCGAAAATAGGAGATGTGGGACAGATAATTTACGTGACAATAACGAACATTCTTCTGACAGCAGTATTATATACGGCAATGGCAATCCCTTATAATTCGCTTATGACCGTTCGTACGAACAGCCAGGAAGAACGAGGCATCATGGGAACATGGAGAGCGGCAACCGGTTATGTGGCAGGTATGATATTTGCAATCTGTATGATTCCGATTACGAATGCACTGGGCGGAAACCAAAACGCATGGATTAAATTTGGCTTTATCATGGGAATTATTGTAATACTGGCAGCCTTGATTTGTTATGCAACAAGCCGTGAGACAGCAACAGAGGCAGGAGCGGTAGTAGAAGTGAAAGAAGAGGATGAAGAAGTGATTCCGTTTAAGGAAGCACTTGCAAAGCTGTTCCACAACAAATACTGGGTGATTGTTCTGGTGGTGAATCTGCTCTCATGCATTATATATGGTCTTGCAGCGGGTGCGGGAGTATATTACTGTAAATGGATTTTCGGCAATGACAACCTGGTCGGCGTTCTCGGAGGAATCGGAATGATTCCGACCCTGTTAGGATTCATACTTGTAGGACCGATGATTAAGAAACTTGGTGTTGTGAAAACGCTGCTGGTGAGCTTTGCAATGGGGGCAGGAGCAAATATACTGCTTCTCTTCACAAAAGACATCTTTATCTGCTACGCATTGTTCGGAAGTATTACAACATTTGCAACCATTCCGATGATGTGTCTGGTTGGAGTTATGACGGCAATGTCAATTGATTATAATGAATATAAATATGGTGTAAGAATGGTAGCAATCTCCAACAGTGCATCCAGCTTTGGTGGTAAAGTGGGAAGCGGACTCGGAACATCTATCATCGGCTGGTTCCTTGCGGCAGTCGGCTATGATGCTGCACAGACTGTAGCGCCGGCAGCTACAAAAATGGCAATTTACGGATTCGCTATTGTAACACCGTTAGTGATATTTGTTATTATGTTTATTCTTGTAAGCAAGTTTGATCTGGAAAAAACACTTCCGGCAATGAAAGAAGAAATTGCAAAAAGAAAAGCACAGAATGCCTAAAAAACGCCAAAAAGCTTCCTGAATAATTTAAATAGGTACTAAGAACGCTATGGAAACGCTGTGTTTCTATGGCGTTTTTCTTTTTCTGCGGGTGTGTTTGGCAAATCTCTGTCTTTATCGTGGAAGAAAGCGAAAAGATGAATAGCAAGCATAGGAAGCGGGTACCCACTTCCTATGCTTGCCCTCACGCACTATGCTGATATGGGGCTTCCAACAAGTGTAGCAATTGTTACAGAAGGAAATACAGAGACAACAGCAGAAGTTGCATGGGATACAACTTCACCAGCCAGTGGAAGTTATAATCCGGCAGTATTAACAGAACAGTCAGTTACCTTAAATGGAACAGTAACCTGCCCTTCTAATATAGATCAGAATGGTGTAACACTTACCACGACGATTCCTGTAACAGGAACAGCAGGAAAACGCATATCAACAACCATTAAGGCAATTGCTGTGAAGTCTGGTATGCAGAACAGCAGTGTTACAAGTGCGACCTATGTAATAGAGTTACCAGCACCGGCTCCAAGCACCTATGCAGTAACGGTAAACAACGGAACAGGTGATGGAAGTTATGCAGCGGGCGCAACTGTAACTATTACAGCAGATACAACACCAACTTATACCATCACGGCAGGTGCAGGTGGAACACACGAGTTAAGTACAGATGGAACTTTATCGATTACATGTGATGGAGCGCTTGATAAATTAACCGGAATCTATGTGGATGGTAAACTTGTGGATGCAGCAAACTATACACTGCAATCTGGAAGTACAATATTGACATTCAATGCCTCTTATCTGACTATATGTATCATTGTTATGGCAATACCTAATGCGTGCTGATTAGTATTTTTTTATATTGCTCCGCAAGCTCTTTCTTTCCCCATCTCATATACAAACTATACAAATAACGAGCAGTACTTTTGGAATAATCATTATCAGGGTTCTCGTTCATAACAGCATGAAAGACGGCATCTGCGTTAAGCAGGTGCTGTTCTGCTATCACAGGCTGAGAACGGGTATAAGCAATGACACCACGATAGAACTCGCACATACCATAATCAAGGTTATTTCTACCCATAACTTCATCAATGGTGGATTCACAGAAATCAATAATTTCCAGAGCAGAATCATATTCCTTATTCTGCACCAGCATGTTAGCAAGTGAGAGTGTCTGCTGCAGGGTATCATTATTCTCTATCAATCCAAGACTGGCATATTCCCTGCGTACTGTGAAAGCTGTCTTTAATTCTGTTACAGCTTCTTCACGTTTCTTCCGGAACAGATAAGCAGTAGAGAGGTTGTTGTGCAGGTTTGAAAGCAGATTGGCGGAACGGGCATCCGCAGTATTGGTCTTATGGTAATTTTCCATGAGGGCAATCGCCTTTTTATATTTCTTAATGGCATTATCATATTCCTTGCGTGGGAACAGAAGCTGTGC
>CALMUC010000147.1 GCA_937872845.1 uncultured Lachnospiraceae bacterium
GATCTACTATATAAAAGTCTTCCGGCCTCCACACATGAAATAGACAAGTCAACCTGTTCATAATTATCATATGATTGATAAAATCTTGGATATTCTGTACAAATATCGCATAGTGATTCTTCTCCTAAATTTTTATAAATCTCACACAAATTACTTGAATCAAGAAATGGACATCTTCCCTTTATTCCTGATGGGAAATAATATTCTCCATTATGAGTTTTTATATTTTCTCTGAGCTTATCACCAAATTTTCCATTTACAGATTTATAATTTAAAAATGTTTCATCATCAATATCTACTTCCCAGCCTTTGCAGCAAGTATCAGGACATTTACTCCCTATACATGAAAATGTTTCATATATCTCAGGATATTCATAAATCATTTTAAATTTCGCCTCTCAAGAATTTATCCTTTGTATAATGTTTTCTCTTTTTTTTATCATTTTTGTTTGTTTTTAATGAATATTTTTCTTTCATAACTGAAATCAAAATACCAGCCATTGTAATTAAAACAGGTATTGTATAAAGAATTCTCGAAATTATTGTAAATGGTCCTATTTCTATTTTGTACATATCAAATTCAGTGAATAAAGATTCATAATTATAAATTGAGTCAACAATTTGACCATAATAAAAAAATGCAAGTTTCATCCATCTGATATCATAATAAACAGCAGCAAGCGGTGCAATAACAATAATAAGTCTGAAAAATCCAGTTAGCCTGACATAAAAATCTGAAAATTTTATATTTTCATATCCTTCTAATGCCCTTCTTACTGTCAAAACAGACATATTCATTTCAAACAGCATAGCAACAACATGAATTCCTATCATTACAAAATAATCAATAATTCTGGGGAGTCCATCTGGTGTATCCTCAGCATAAGTGTCAAGCAAAATCCTCAAAACTGCAGGACATATTCCATAAAGAAAAACAAAATGAATAATGATTGCAGCTATTGGGATTAAAAATATTTTCTTCATTTCAATTTTTCTGCAAGAAATAAATATTCCTGAAAAAAACAAAACATATGCCACAAAAATCCATAATGCTTCCATCCCAATATGTGCATTAATACCCATCCAAACCCTTTTTATAAATAACTGAAAAAGCATTTCAATTCCCTCCCGAGATGCCTGAACAAACAAAAACAGTCTGCCTGAGTGATTATATCCCAGAACAGACTGCCTTGCACTATTTTTTTGCCTTTTTTTTATTTATGTGACAAATGACAAAAACATGTTTTGCTTCTGTTTTTTATTGTGAAAAATCGCCAAATAATTATCACAATTAATGCATAAAATTATTTGTTATAATTAACAATAGTCCCAAATTCCGCCTTCAATGAAGCTCCACCAATAAGACCTCCATCAATATTTGGCTTGGCAAGAAGTTCCTTGCAGTTACCCGCATTCATTGAACCACCGTACTGAATACGAACTGCATCGGCTGTCGGCTGATCATAAACATCAGCAATTGTTTCACGAATAGCCTTGCAGACTTCTTCTGCCTGATCTGATGTTGCTGTTTTTCCTGTACCAATTGCCCATATTGGCTCATAAGCTATAACCATTGATTTAACCTGATCGCTTGTAATATCAAGAAGATCTGATTTAATCTGAAGACGTATAAAATCAAGAGTTACTCCGGCTTCACGCTGTTCAAGTGACTCTCCGCAACAGAGAATCGGTGTAAGTCCAGCAGAAAATGCCTTCTTAACTTTCTTATTTAGAAGTGCATCATCTTCATTGAAATACCCACGACGTTCACTGTGACCGATAATTACATATTTTACTCCTGCGTCAACAAGCATTGCAGCTGAAATTTCTCCTGTAAATGCACCCTTATCTTCAAAATATAAATTTTCAGCACCTACTTCAACATTTGTTCCTTTTACAGCTTCAGCTACAGGTACAATATCAATTGCTGGTACGCAGTAAACAACATCTACATCAGGGTTCTTTACCAGGTCCTTTAAAGTATCTACAAGTTTTACAGCCTCACCTGGTGTCTCGTTCATTTTCCAGTTTCCTGCAATAATCTTACGTCTTGCCATCTTTTTTTCTTCCTTTCAATCATGATCCATCTCCAAATCAGCAGGAGAATATTCATTAAATATAATTTATTATATAAAAATTATCGTATTTTTAATCCTTGTAATTAAACTTAATTCTTATCATTTGCTGCTGCAACTCCAGGCAGTTCTTTTCCCTCAAGGAATTCAAGAGAAGCTCCGCCACCTGTTGAAATATGAGACATCTTATCACCATATCCAAGCTGATTAACAGCTGCAGCTGAATCACCACCACCAATAATTGTTGTTGCATCTGTATCTGCAAGTGCCGCTGCAACTGCTTTAGTACCATTTGCAAGAACAGGGTTTTCAAACACTCCCATAGGTCCATTCCATACAACCGTCTTGGCATTCTTTACCGCGCCACTATAAAGTGCAATAGTTTTTGGTCCTATATCTGCACCTTCTTTATCTGCTGGTATCTTATCAGCATCTACAATAGTTGTATTTATTGATGGATCGTCAATTGGGTCAGGGAAATTTTCAATGACAACAGTATCTACAGGAAGAAGAAGTTTCTTTCCAAGCTTTTCAGCTTTTTCCATCATTTCTTTACAATAATCAATCTTTTCAGCATCCAGAAGAGAGTTTCCAATCTCATATCCTTTCGCTTTAAGGAATGTATATGCCATACCTCCTCCTATGATAAGTGTATCACATTTCTCAAGAAGGTTATTTATAACATTAAGCTTATCTGCCACCTTTGCACCGCCAAGAATTGCCACAAAAGGACGTTCTGGGTCTTCAACAGCATTTCCAAGAAATTGAATTTCTTTCTGCATAAGATATCCGACTACACATGTATCTACATACTTTGTAACACCAACGTTTGAACAATGCGCACGATGTGCTGTACCAAATGCATCATTGACAAATACATCTGCCAATGAAGCAAGATCCTTAGAAAATGATTCTTCATTCTTTGTTTCTTCTTTTCTGAAACGTGTATTCTCAAGAAGAATGACATCAGATCGGAAGAGCGTCGTGTAGGGAAAGAG